>NZ_JAHPIV010000007.1:0-153112 GCF_019039105.1 Desertibacillus haloalkaliphilus
GACAAAAATACTCCCCCTAAGGTAAAACAGATTTTTATTTTTTAATCTGTCTACCCTAGAGGGAGCATATCAAAAGGCAAAAACTAACCTTTTGTCCCAGCTTCTTGTGTTTCATCTATTTCGTAACTTCTACAAGAAGATCACCTGTTGAAATGGCTTCACCACTTGATACAAATAATTCTTTTATTTCACCATCAAACGGAGCTTGAACCGTTGTTTCCATCTTCATTGCTTCAGTAATCATGAGGTGATCGCCTTTTTTCACACGATCTCCTTTTGTCACTAAGGTCTTCACTACCGTCCCAGGCATTGATGCACCAATTTGATTTGGGTTTGATTTATCAGCTTTTTGCTTAACGATAGAAGACGTCTTTACATTTTGGTCTTTAATCATAACCTCTCGGGGTTGACCATTTAATTCAAAGTAAATGATTCGATTTCCATCGTCTTGTGGTTTGGAAATTGATATTAGTTTCACAATTAATGTTTTCCCTTGTTCAATTTCCACTTCAATCTCTTCGCCTAAACGAAGCCCATAGAAAAATGTTGGGGTATCCAGTACTGATACGTCGCCAAACTGTTCTATAAACCGCTGATAATCCATAAATACTTTTGGATACAGAGCATAAGAGAGGTTATCGAAGCTTGTCACTTGACGGTCCAACGTATGATATAATGTTTCTTTTAGCTCTTCAAAATTCACTGGCTCCATATGTTCTCCAGGACGACCAATCAACGGTTCTTTCCCTTTTAAAATAATCTGCTGTAGCTTCTTCGGGAATCCTTGATATGGTTGACCAAGTTGTCCTTGGAAAAACTCAACGACTGAATCTGGGAAATCAAGGCTTTCCCCACGTTCATAAACATCATCTTCGGTTAAATCATTTTGGACCATATAAAGGGCCATATCTCCAACAACTTTAGATGATGGCGTTACTTTGACCACATCACCAAAAAGGTCATTCACGCGGCGATACATTTTCTTAACCTCATGCCAGCGATTTTTTAAGCCAACAGCTTTCGCCTGTTGTTGAAGATTACTATATTGACCACCTGGCATTTCATGTTCATATACCTCGGTATGTGGGGCATTCATACCACTTTCAAATCCACTATAAAATTTACGGGTTCCTTCCCAAAACTCACTTAATTGCTCGAATGCTTTGATATCAAGGTTCGGTTGTCTACTAGAGCCTGTTAGTGCATAGTAGAGACTATTCGCACTTGGTTGTGAGGTTAAACCCGCCATTGAGCTAACAGCTACATCGACAATATCTACCCCTGCCTCAATCGCTTTAGCATACATATAGACACCATTACCACTCGTATCGTGTGTATGCAAGTGGATTGGAATATCAATCGTTTCTTTTAAAGTTGATATTAACTGATATGCCGCTTCCGGTTTTAATAAACCTGCCATATCTTTAATACCGAGAATGTGTGCGCCGGCACCTTCAAGCTCTTTGGCCAAGTGTTTGTAGTAGTTTAGGTCATACTTTGCACGACTTGAATCTAGAATATCTCCTGTATAGCACATCGAAGCTTCAGCTATTTTACCAGACTCACCTACCGAGTCAATCGCCAGCGTCATCCCCTTCACCCAGTTAAGGCTGTCGAAAATACGAAAAACATCAATACCAGCTTCAGCTGATCGGCTAACAAATTCCTTAATGACATTATCAGGATAGTTCGTATAGCCTACAGCATTTGAAGCACGTAATAACATCTGGAATAAGACATTTGGTGCTTGTTTACGTAATGTTAACAACCGCTCCCACGGATCTTCATGAAGGAATCTCATTGAAACATCAAAGGTTGCCCCGCCCCACATTTCCATTGAGAAAAGATTAGGCAGTAATCGTGCCGTTGGTGCCGCAATTTGTTTTAAATCGTGCGTACGAATTCGCGTTGCTAGTAACGACTGGTGAGCATCCCGAAATGTGGTATCTGTTAAGAGAACTTCTTCTTGCTCTTTTACCCAGTTTGCCAAGCCAACTGGACCTTTTTCATCTAATATTTGCTTTGTTCCTAATGGCATCTGTTCAGAATACTTCACATCAGGAATCACGGGTTTATCAAATACAGGTTTTTTCTGTCTTTCTAGCCCAGGATATCCATTAATGGTTGTTTCACCGATAAATGATAACATTTTCGTTCCTCGGTCTTTCCGCTTCGGAAACACAAAAAGCTCAGGTGTTGTATCAATGAATGATGTATTGTATTCACCCGTTAAAAATTGACGGTGTTGAACAACATTTTCTAAAAATGAAATATTCGTCTTAATACCACGGATCCTGAACTCCCTTAAATTGCGGAGCATCTTTGCAGCAGCACTTTCAAACGTTAACGCCCACGTCGAAACCTTTACGAGCAACGAATCATAAAATGGCGTAATCACCGCACCTTGGAAACTGTTCCCCGCATCTAGTCTTACACCAAATCCTCCACCCGAGCGGTATGCCATGATTTTACCTGTATCAGGCATAAAGTTATTACTTGGATCTTCAGTCGTCACTCGTGATTGGATGGCAAATCCGTGACATTTAATATTCTGTTGTGTCGGTATTCCGAGCTTTTCTCCATGCAGTGGCTCGCCATCAGCAATTAATAGTTGTGATTGGACAATATCTACCCCTGTGACCATTTCCGTAATTGTATGTTCCACTTGTACACGTGGATTCACTTCAATAAAGTAGAATTCCCCTGTCTCTGTAACGAGAAACTCAACTGTACCGGCATTCACATAATTGATATGTTTTGATAACTGTACAGCTGCATCACATACCTCTTCACGAACATCCTGCTCTATAGAGACACTCGGTGCTACTTCGACCACCTTCTGATGGCGACGTTGCACCGAACAATCGCGTTCATATAAATGAATCGTGTTCCCATGCTTATCAGCTAAAATTTGCACCTCTATATGTTTTGGGTTTTCAATAAACTTTTCGATATACACCTCATCATTACCAAATGCAGATTTCGCTTCTGACTTTGCACGCTGAAACGCTTCTTCTGCCTCTTGGGCTGTGCGGACAATTCTCATCCCTCGTCCACCGCCACCTAACGACGCTTTAATAATGAAAGGAAAACCATGTTTTTCTGCAAAAGCTTGAACATCCTCAAAACGATGTACAGGTCCGTCACTACCAGGAATCACCGGCAAGTCTGCATTAATGGCCTGCTGACGTGCTTGCACCTTATCCCCGAACATGACGAGGTGTTCAGATTTCGGACCGATAAAGATCAGACCTTCTTCTTCACAACGCTTCGCAAATTCAATATTTTCTGAAAGAAACCCATAACCTGGATGAATCGCATCAACATCATTTTGTTTAGCAACCTGAATGATCCCTTCAATATCGAGATAAGCATCAATTGGCTTTTTTCCCTCACCAATTAAATAAGCTTCATCAGCTTTATAACGATGATAGGAGCCACTATCTTCCTTAGAATAAACAGCGACAGTACGAATATGTAATTCAGTGCATGCCCGAAAAATCCGTATTGCAATTTCCCCACGATTAGCCACTAGTACCTTATTAATGTTCTTTAAGCTATTCAAAGAATGTCCCCCTCACAAAATAGTGTTTCACTCTCATTTTATCGATGTTTGATGCGAAAGTCCAAGCTCTCTTATCAAAACATTCCAACTATTCAATCATACGGTCATCAGATGACCTATATCTCTATTGTATACGAACAAAACGATAATTTCAAATTATTTTAATATTTACATCCTTTCTAGGGTAAATAAAAACCAAGCTATGAACATATAGCTTGGTTAGGTTTATTTTCGAAGCGAAGCATCATGTAATTCAGCAAGTTTACGCTCCAATTCGGCTAACAAGTGTTTCCCAGCGTCCTCACTCACTAATTTTAAGCGAGTCGCAAAGTCAATCTCCCTTGATAATCCGAACATTTGTGTGTCTAGTACTTCTTCATATAGAGGACACTGTGGCATGGTTAAATTGTCCATCTGCACTTCGATCAACTTTAAGATCTTATCTGCATCGGCTTTAAGAAGGGCATATGCTTTTTCGCTATGTCCTGTCATTGTCTCGGTCGACAAGGTTGATCCCTCCTTTAAGAAAAATACCCTATACTTAATACTATCTGTTCACTTTAAAAATTGCAAGATTTTTAAAACAAACTCTTACGAAGCGGTTGGAAAGAGATCACTTCTATCAGGACTCTAATTAAAACATACTTAAATCAAAACGACTTGATAACGTTTCTAGCAATTTCATCCCGGCAATGCTGTTACCTTTTTCATCTAATGCAGGACCATAAATACCAATTCCTAATTTATGAGGAACAGCACCTAATATCCCTCCTGAAACACCACTTTTTGCAGGTATACCTACTCGAATCGCAAATTCACCAGATGCATTATACATCCCACATGTCACCATAAACGTCTTTACAATTCGCGCAATATGGAGAGGGATAATTTCACGTTGCGAAACAGGGTCCACACCTTCGTTGGCGAGAACATAGCCAATTTTCGATAGATCTTCACAGTCCATCTCGATGGCGCACTGCTTTGTATACAAGTCCATTAGCTCTTCTACTCCGCCATCAATACCACCGTGTTGCCTCATAAAGTAACATAACGCACGATTCAAATCCGCTGTTTCGAATTCTGAGGTTGCGACTTTTTCATTGTAAGTAATCGATGTGTTGCCTGTTAAATCGTGAATAAACTCAAGCAACCTTCCTAATTTGTCTTCTGTCCCTGCACCTGCAATCATATTCGTTACCGCTAGAGCTCCCGCATTAATCATCGGATTTAGCGGTTTCGATGGTTTGAGACTCTCTAGCTTTGCAATTGAATTAAATGGGTCACCCGTTGGTTCCATTCCCACTCTCGTAAACACCTTTTCAGCGCCATTATCAAGTAAAGCAAGGGCTAGCGAAAGAACCTTTGATACACTTTGTAATGTAAAGGTTTCTTCAACATTACCTGCGGATAGACACGTTCCATTTCCATCAAACATAGCAACAGCCAAATTGTTGGGGTCAGCTTCTCCTAACGCAGGTATATAGTCCGCCACTTTTCCATCTTTTGTATATTTTCGCGCTTGCGAAACGATCTCATATATATCATCGAAATTATCGCAAATCACAGACTCACTCCCTTTTTCCTCGATCGTTTACCATTAGCTTTTCCAAATGTGACAAAATGAATGATTCGAATTATACTAGAGAGAGAATTCATAAGTTTACAACTTATGACATGATTAAACAAAGGAGAAAGAGAGGGAGACGATGGAATTTATTATCGACATTACGGGTGATGTTGATCATCCATTAACAATTGACCCATCTGTATGGATTTTTGATGAGCGTAAAGTGGATCTCGATACATATTTTGATACAGAAAGGGAAGATGAATTAACCGCTTATAAAAAAGCAATTTCTGCTCAATGGGATCGTGAAATTACTGAGGGATCGAAGCCTCCGAGCCAAACAAATGAAAACCAAATCGACTATAACAAGCAACAGTTAATGAATGGATCATTCGGAATGCGCTTAGAACCCTTTTTAAAAAATGCAAAACCAAATGAAAATGCTACCATTGTTTCAATTGAAACCGCTGACAACAGTACGGTTGATGTTGCAATTGACAAAGCGTACTCACTCATTTTAGGCTTCTCCTATAAAGGTAAGCCACTTAAAGATGATGGCCCTGTACACATTTATTTTGATGATGGTTCAAATCGAGATCAACCCATTAAAAACGTCTTACGTTTACGTGTCAAATAATAAAAAAACAGCCAGGAATGAACCTGGCTGTTTTTTTATAATATATCAGCAGCTAACTGTGCTAATCCTGAGCGCTCACCTTTTTCTAATTTCACATGACCGCTCACTGTTTGGTCTTTAAACTTTTCGACGACATAAGTCAGTCCATTATTATATTCATCCAAATATGGGTGGTCTATCTGGGCTGGGTCTCCCATTAGAACAATTTTGCTCCCTTCCCCTACCCTTGTTAAAATCGTCTTCACTTCATGTTTAGTTAAATTTTGTGCTTCATCAATGATAATATATTGATCGGGGATACTTCGTCCACGGATATAAGTTAAAGCCTCAACTTGAATCGATCCCATCCCAGCAAGAATTTGATCAAGTTCCCCTGGCTTTTGCGCATTAAATAAATACTCTAAATTATCATAGATCGGCTGCATCCAAGGACGGAGTTTCTCCTCTTTTTCCCCCGGTAAAAAGCCTATATCTTTTCCAACTGGTACAACCGGCCTAGCTACGACTAACTTTTTATAATCACATAAATCTTCGGTTTGCAAAAGCCCTGCTGCAAGTGATAGTAATGTTTTCCCCGTCCCTGCTTTACCGATTAAGGTAACTAACTCAATATCGCGACGAAGAAGTAATTCGACCGCCATTTTTTGTTGCACATTACGTGCTCGAATCCCCCAAACATGATCATATTCTGAAACAAATCGTTTTACTTTTTTTCCATCCGGCTCCACTTTTCCGATTGCCGAACTGGAACTCCCTAAAGAATCCTTCATAATAATAAATTGGTGCGGATAAAACGGATGCTCAGCTAGCTCTGAAATGGCAAGCTCATTTGCAGAATAAAACTTTTTTAAAACGTCATTTTGTACATAAATTTCAACATATCCAGGATAAATATGGTTAAATTCAACGACACGATCACTTAAAAAGTCCTCTGCTTGTATACCTAAAGCATCTGCTTTCACCCTCACTAATGCATCTTTACTAACAAGGATAACTCGCTTTCCATCTTCCTTTTCATTTTCTTCTAACATTAAATTAAGCGCAACTGCAATAATACGGTTATCATTGGTCATATCAGCAAACGAGTGCTTCAATTTTTGAAATGAGCGATGGTTTAACTCAACTCGTATTTTACCACCGTTTTCCAACTGGACAGCTTCATGAAGTTTTCCTTTTCCTCGTAACCCATCCATAAACTTTGAAAATTGCCTCGCATTCCTACCAATTTCATCCATATACCTTTTTTTAGAGTCAATCTCCTCTAAAACGACGGCTGGAATGACCACTTCATTTTCTTCAAAAGCATAAATCGAATGTGGATCCTGTAGAATTACATTTGTATCCAAGACGTAGATTTTCCTCAATATCTCGCCTCCCGACTGATGTGTAGTGAACATTATAGTTACTAATATCCTATTCAAAAATTGATCATGTTGTTATCTAGACCTTGTACCAGTTGTTTACTATAAATGTATGTTGCATTGGATAAACTTAGACGAAAAAACCAACAATATAAACAAATAATCAATAGCTAGAAAGGACATCCATCATGAAAATCATTCAGATGATTGGGTATATCGTCTTAATAGGCATGATAACAGCCTGTCAATCCAGCCCTCCCGAACAACAAGAGCAACACGTGCAAAATATCGGCCAACAGGGCATGAGAGAGGTCGACCAAGCTCATGTTCGAGACTCACAAACCGTTGCCAATCACTTGTCAGAACTCGCTACCAACGTTAACGGTGTCAACCATGCGGTCACGGTTGTAGCGGGTCAATATGCGGTTGTTGGTCTAGATGTCAACGCTACTCTTGATCAATCGGAAGTGGGCGCCATAAAGTATCAAGTCGCAGAAAGCCTCCAAGATGACCCGTACGGCGACCATGTCGTTATTACTGCAGACACCGATATTCTTACCCGCTTGAGAGATATGCAATCAGAGATTGACAGAGGAAAACCTGCACACCTCTTTCTAGAAGAGCTCGCAAGCATCGTAGGACGACTCATGCCAATCACCTCACAGTGATACCATTTCAGTGTACTACCCCTTACTCCAATCTAAGGCGGTGCGAGTAAGCCTCCTTCTCTGATTAGCTCCCCGGCGGGCGCACTCCGCCCCTTCCCCCCAAAAAAAGAAAAAAGCTTAGTCTAAGACTAAGCTTTTTTGATCGCTTCCATTACTTGCTTATCTAATTTTGCTGCCGCTTGTGGGTCATATGTTTTTTCATATTTCGGCTCGACAGAAATTTTCGCACCATAGAACATAACATCTCGCACTTCTTTGATCGAGATCTCCACACAAGCTAATTTTAAAGGAACATCGTCTAACTTCTCAACCTTAACCTTAGCGTCACCTGCAATCGAATACGTCGAACCATTACCAATGACACTTAATACGACTCCCTCTTTTGCGTTGATATTTTCAACGATACGTGAACGATTATCAACAGCAAAGCGTACAGTTTCCTTGTCTGGTGCGTGAACCCATGAAATTGCACTTACGTTAGGTGCTCCCGTTTCATGATCAACCGTTGCGATTGTTACTAAACGCTCACTTTGAAGAAGCGGTAGTAATTCATCTGTTAATGTTTTTTCTACCTCATTTGCCATAGTTCATACCTCCGTTAAAATTAAGTAGCTTACAACTATACTATACCTACTTTTTACCAGAGATAAAACCGAAACGCATCAATTGATTTATTTTTTCTTGCAAACTCTATTATCCAGTAGCTGATACATGCTATACTGACTTCAAGAGATTGTGAGGTGTAGACATGAGGGTGAAATGTGTTATATGCGATCAGGTCAACACAATTGATGATTATGACCCATTAGCAAAAAAATTACGCAACCGTCCGATTCACACATATATGTGTCCAGAGTGTCACGAACGAATCAAACAACGTACAGAAGAACGAGCTGCAACAGGTAACTTTAGATTGTATCGAAGTAAGAAACGCGAATCAGATTGGTAACTGGTCTTTTCATTTAACTCGTTCATCTATACCCTGCTGCGAGTGTACGTATGCATTCCTGTCATTTAAAGCAGACCCTGCTCCTTAATAAACAGAAAAACGACGCAAGCTGCTGTTGCTTGCGTCGTTTTTCTGTTTATTCATTGTATTTTGGCTCAGCATTTATACTATCCAACAATGCGTCAATAAGTTCAATGGGGTACTGCTTTTTATGCTCTTCCCCCGCAATCCAGTAATGGACATAATATAGAACATCATCTTGAGTAATTTCAACCTTCTCAATTTCAAGATCGTTAGTCAGCATCTCATCGAAAAACTCATACGTATCCCTAGCCGCATCATCATCGGGACGCGCGTCAGCCACAACCTTAATCGACAACCAGTTATAAATAGCGTCTTGAATATTCATCGGCTTACCCCTCTGCCTCTTCTTTTTGTTTGCGAGCAAGATTAAACTTATACACACCAAGGATAATAGCTGCAACTATCAACGATTCTATGACAGGCATTCCGATCGCAAATATCGTAATCGGAATACAACCAACAAACAATGCGATATAGACGATTGCAGATTTTAGCACTGGAAGCTTTCTAGCAAAGCCTAGATTATACACGACAATTGATAAGATTACAATAATCGCATATAACATCCAAAATCCGAACACAGGATTTTGATCTATATTGACTAAGGCCGCGAACGTTGAAAGATCTTCTGGATTGACTTGAACTTCATCGATTTGCACTTCCTCCATTAGGCTCCTCCTTTAATCATATCTAATGAAGAACTTACATGAAAACCTATTTATTCGCAAGCTTTTTCTTCTTTTCAGCACGTTCACGCTCCGACTTATTTAGAAGTTTTTTACGTAAGCGAATGGATTCGGGCGTCACTTCACAGTATTCATCTTCATTCAAATACTCAAGCGCTTCCTCTAAAGTCATAATTCTCGGCTTCTTCATAGTCACCGTTTGATCTTTCGTCGCAGAACGAACATTCGTTTGCTGTTTCATCTTTGTAATATTTACGGACAAATCGTTATCACGAGTATGTTCACCTACAATCATACCTTCATAGATTTCTGTACCAGGTTCAACAAAAATGGTCCCACGGTCCTCGACTTGCATAATCCCATACTGTGATGCCTTTCCTGATTCCATTGACACAAGCACACCTTGGCGACGTCCACCGACTTGCCCTTGAGCAACAGGTTGATACCCATCAAAAGAGTGGTTAATAATACCGTATCCACGTGTTTGTGTTAAAAATTCAGTCGTATATCCAATTAAGCCACGTGCTGGGACTAAAAACTCTAAACGAACTTGTCCACTACCAGTGTTCGTCATGTTAAGCATTTCACCTTTTCTCGCACCTAATGACTCCATGACTGCACCTGTGTATTCATCTGGCACATCAATTTGTACGCGTTCTACAGGCTCACTCTTCACACCATCAATGTCTCGAATAATAACCTCTGGTTTTGATACCTGAAGCTCAAATCCTTCACGTCGTAAGTTTTCAATTAAAATCGATAAGTGAAGCTCACCACGGCCCGAGACAATCCAAATATCAGGGGAATCCGTATTCTCAACACGCAAGCTTACATCTGTTTCTAACTCCGCTCGTAACCGTTCTTCGATTTTACGACTCGTCACATATTTACCTTCTCTACCTGCAAATGGACTATTATTCACTAAAAATGTCATTTGCAGTGTTGGTTCGTCAATACGCAGTGTCGGCAATGGGTCTTGCTGTTCTACCGGGCAAACGGTCTCTCCAACATTTATTTCTTCCATTCCGGAAACAGCGATTAAATCTCCTGCTTTCGCTTCATCAATTTCAATTCGCTTCAAGCCAAGGAAACCGAAGATTTTTGTCACACGGAATTGTTTCACTGAACCATCTAATTTCATTAAGGCCACTTGTTCGCCGACCTTCATCGTTCCTCTAAACACGCGGCCAACCCCAATTCGCCCGAGGTAATCATTATAATCAAGCATTGTTACTTGAAATTGTAAAGGCTCTTCACTATTATCAATAGGCGCTGGGATTTCACTAACAATGGTTTCAAATAGTGCTGACATATTCTCGTCTTGCTGTTCGGGGTCCTCACTTGCTGTTCCATTGATGGCTGAAGCATACACAACAGGGAACTCTAATTGGTCTTCATCAGCACCTAGATCAATAAACAAATCAATGACTTCATCGACCACTTCCGCTGGTCGAGCAAAATCACGGTCAATTTTATTAACAACAACGATCGGCGTTAATTTTTGTTCTAATGCTTTTTTCAACACAAATCGAGTCTGTGGCATACACCCTTCATACGCATCAACAACAAGTAATACACCATCAACCATCTTCATGATTCGCTCAACTTCACCCCCGAAGTCAGCATGTCCTGGCGTGTCCATAATATTAATTCGCTTATCTTTATAGTTAATGGCAGTATTTTTTGCTAAAATCGTAATTCCGCGTTCTTTTTCAAGGTCATTTGAGTCCATCGCTCGCTCATCTACTTGTTCATTCTCTCTAAATGTTCCAGATTGCTGCAACAACTGGTCAACTAATGTCGTTTTCCCGTGGTCAACATGGGCAATAATCGCAATATTGCGTAAATCTTTACGAAGTTTCATTCTTTACAAATCGCTCCTTACCGTCTATTTGATAACTGTACTAGTATATCACAACAAAGCCCATATTCCTAAACAAATCTTTTTTGCAAGGGTAAGGATTATACAGTTTTATGACAATTCCACTTTATTCACAGTATTTTACTTATTTTTAATCACAAAAGGGTTTCTATCTACTTATTTAATCATGTAAACTAGAATGAGAACGAACATACTGCCATCATCGCTATATAAAAAAGGCGCTAGAAGGGAGGTCCTTATGAAAAAAGAAAATGTTTTATTTCTATCGTTAGCCATTTTCACTGTGATCAGCATTATGGCGATTGGTATTGCGATCGCCGAAAGAAGTGTTTTCATTTTTATTCTTGCACTCATTGGGGTTACTGCAGCTACAGGCTTTGGCTTTACACTTCGAAAAAAATTACGAGAACAAGAGGAGCAAAAAGCATCTCTAAAAGCGGAATGACAACATTGTCTATTCCGCTCTTTTTTATTTATTTGTTGTGAGCGAGCGTGTCAAAATGAGAAACTCCCTTTCCTTTAGATCTTTTTGAACGCCATATTGTTCAAACTGAAGGTGACCCAGGAAATCAAGCCACTCATAAGCTGAAATGGGGACGGCAGCAAAGAGAACCAGTTGCTCTTTTTTTCGAAAGCAAAGTTCGTCCACAACAGCTCGAGCTACCCCCCGACCTCGAAACAAAGGGGCAACGATAATTATCCCTAGCCATGGCTTATGGTTGGACTCTGCTTCATCTACATGAAACGTGACAGCAACACACGTATCATCTATCTCCCAAACGAGCCACTCACCTCCGAATTCCCTGACAGCTTCGTCCATATAGCTACTCCATTCGTCGTGCTCCACTTTCGATTGTCCCCATTCATAGGTTAACCATTGTGGCGATTGAGAAACGAACTGAACAACAGTATCAATATCAGAAGGATGCAGTGGCCTCGACCTTACTCGTCTTTCCATCGTTTAACAACAACACCCGTTTTTTCTTCAAGAGGGCGGATAACCGCTGATACATCCTCATCACTGTGCTCTTTTTTCGCTTTTGAAACCATCTCTTCTGCCAAGGTTGCGACCTGAACGGGAATATCAAGCCCTTTCGCTAAATCAAGAGCGAGGTTCATATCTTTATGAAGTAGCTTTACACTAAATCGTTGCTCAAACTGACGATCAAGAATCGCATCAACCGACCAATCCATGCTCTTTGAAAACCCTGAACTTTTTTTAATGATGTCATACAGAACAGCTGGATTCACGCCTGCCTTTTCTCCCATCACATAAGCTTCGGAAAGAGCTGCAGTGTGAACACCGACAAGCATATTATTGATCAGTTTAATCACGCTACCATTACCGGTTTGCCCCACATGAACGACATAATCACCGATTACGTTTAACACCTCGTATGCATGTGTAAATGTATCGTGATCACCACCACACATGATCGTTAGCGTCCCAGCTTTCGCTCCCATTGGACCACCACTTACAGGTGCATCAAGAAAGGACGCACCCTTTGCGGCTAATGATGTACTGACTTGTTTGTTAAGTTCAGGACTAACAGTCGAATGATCAATCACAATTTTGCCTTCCGTAGCCCCAGCAACTAAACCGTTGTCACCTTCATAAACATCGACCACGGTCTGAGGCAGTGGCAAACAAGTAAGAACAATATCGACTTGTTCAATTAGCTCTTTTGGCGACTCAGCTTCTTTTGCTCCGTGTGCCACCGCTTCATCAATCGGGGGACGACTGCGACTTACAACATATGTATCAAAACCCGCAGCAAGAATATTTTTCACCATCGGTAATCCCATCGTTCCTAACCCAATAAATCCTACTTTCATACTCTCATCTCCTCATTCCCTAAATTTTAAAATATCCTGATGGATTGTTGGATTGGCAACAAAAACTGAACTAGATTGTAAAATATTTAGCTCTTCTCCTGGATAGGTAGAATAAGTTCCTCCAACCTCATGTAGCAGAACTAACCCAGCAGCAAAGTCCCATGGTGATAGCCCCATGCTGATGTACCCATCCAATCGACCAGCTGCTACATAAGCAATTTCAATCGCCGCTGACCCATATGAGCGAACCCCACGCACAGTGTTAACAATATTAGCTAGCCTCTCACGGCCAGGAACACCGTCAGTCACTAACCAACCAGCATTTAAACCGATAATCGCTTTCTCTAATGACACCGGTTCCAATGGTGAAAGTGCTTCACCATTTAAATAAGCTCCGTGATTTCGTACCGCACTAAAAAATTCATTACCGATAACATTATAGATCATGCCGACCATACCGATACCGTTATGATAAACCGCTACTGAAATGGCAAAATTAAATTGTTGGTGGACAAAGTTTGTTGTACCATCAATGGGGTCAATAATCCAAACCGTCCCTTTCGTTGATGCCACTTCCTCCCCACTACCCTCTTCACCTAAAAATGAATGGTTAGGGTATTTTGCTTGTATCTTTTCTAGAAAAAAACGTTCAACATAGCGATCCATTTCGGTGACGAGATCATCAGGATTGGATTTCCATTCGACTTTAATATTTTCAGATAGTGATTCTTTTACAATATCGCCAGCCTCTCTTGTCCATTGTTCAGCTACCTTCTCGATTTCAGTCCAATCAATCCCATTCATAATAGTGCCGCCCCCTCGTTTTCTTTCTCTCGCTCATATGGTATATTATGACACAAAGGTGAACGGTAAGAAAATATTAAACTATTTATATTCGAAAAATTGCAAATTGACAACCACCTTAAGTGACTTACTATTATGTCTTCTCTATATCCAAAAAAAGTGAACCCCATGCAATAGGGCTCACTTGATTGATTCCTTTTTCACTTCTACACTTCGAGTTGGATTAATTCTTGCCTGAGCTTTTCTAATCGTTCCTTACTTGCATTCATTTCCTCTAAATTTTCCTCAAGCATCGCATCGTGTAGTGTTACCAGTTCATAATCAATTTCTAAACGAAGAACAGGGACTCTCTTTTCACCATCGGTTCTTTTAAACGTTTGAATTACTTGTTCCATGGAAACCTACACTCCTTTTTATTTAATATACAAAAAAAGGTGGAAGTAGAAAACTTATCTATTAACTAAATTTTCTGATTATTTAGTTTATATTTATTATAACATATGAGATTTATGTATGAAATGGTACATTTTCAAAACATTTATTTTTTCGTCGTTACTCACGCCCAGATTACAAAATTATCGTCCATTCGCATCATATGGTACACTTATTCTTATACGTTTATTCTATTTTGTAAAGGAGTTGTTCACATGGAGTTCAAAGGGTTTGATCGCATTGACTTTGATACATTTTCAATTGAGGGTCTTGACGAACGAATGGAGGCTATCCGCGGACGAATTCAGCCAAAATTCCAGGCAATCGGAGAGCAATTAAGTGGAGATGCCGCCGTTTTTGTTGGAAATGAGATGCATTTACATATCGCAAAACACGCACGCCGTACCGTAAATCCACCAAAAGATACGTGGTTAGCCCTATGCCACAATAAGCGCGGCTATAAAAAGCACCCTCACTTTCAAATTGGGTTATTTGATGATCACTTGTTTATCTGGCTTGCGTATATTTACGAATTACCTAATAAAAAGGAAATTGCACAAACCTTCCTTGATCATTTCGACACCTTAAACGATACCATTCCAAATGATTACGTACTTTCCATGGATCATACAAAGAAAGATGCCGAGTCAATGGGTGTATTATCAGCAGATGACTTCTCAAAGCGGCTAGAACGCTTTCGTGATGTAAAAAAAGCTGAATTTCTCATCGGACGACATATCGATAAAGATGATCCCATTCTAAAAGATGGCGAGCAATTTCTAGCATTGGCGCGAACAACATTTGAAACATTGACTCCCATCTACCGCATGTCATTTGTATAAGAACAAAAGGGGTGTCCTTAAAGGTTCATACCTTCTGGGACATCCCCGACATAACTTTGTCATCGCTACTTTACTACATCCCTTTTAGTTCCTGTCCATTTTAATCACATCGAGATTACTGTTCTCTCGCGCTTTCTTAACAGTATGGTAACATGACACCCCAGCATCCTCGTCGAATTGACGGCATAATTGCTTCTCTTCACTTTTACTCGGTACAATCTCTTTAAAGCGCTTGTATAGCCCTAATAGCCGTTCACGCTTTATCCCTTTGCTATAGGCCTGTTCAATGCCTTGAAAGAAATTCGTTACATCAATCACTTCTTGCTTACTCCAATCTAACGAAATCGGCATATTTATTCCCATAATCTTCACCACTTCTTTCTTTTTTCACTAGTTACTTTTATGTTTGCCTGAGAATCCACTTTGAGAATGCACACCCTTAACGTATGCCCATAATCCGAATATAAAAACACTGTAAGAATATCATATTTTCAACACATTATACAAAACCTAACATCTAAATCACTTCTACAGTAAAAATAATCTTTGAATTTCAACCTGCATTTGGTATACTCAATTTTGCTTTTTAGATTTTGATAAAAGAATGAGGTGACAATGGTGTCCCACCAAAAGCGTACGCCGTTATTTAGCGGCTTGGTCGAACATGCGAAGAAAAACCCTATCCAATTTCATATCCCTGGGCATAAAAAAGGAAATGGCACAGATTCTAACTTTCGATCATTTATCGGTGATAACGCCCTATCGATTGATTTAATTAACATTGGACCACTAGATGACTTACATCATCCACACGGTATTATTAAGGAGGCACAAGAACTTGCCGCAGAAGCTTTCGGGGCAGATCATACGTTTTTTTCTGTTCAAGGAACAAGCGGTGCCATCATGACGATGATTATGTCTGTCTGCGGTCCTGGTGATAAAATTATCGTCCCACGAAATGTTCATAAATCGGTGATGTCAGCAATTATTTTCTCAGGTGCTACCCCAATATTTATCCATCCTGAAATTGATAATCGTTTAGGGATTTCACACGGCATCACAACAGATGCTGTTGAAAAAGCACTTGAACACCATCCCGACGCGAAAGGTCTACTTGTCATTAACCCGACATACTTTGGGATCTCAGCGAATTTAAAGGAAATCGTGAATATCTGCCACCGCTATCACATACCGGTCCTCGTTGATGAAGCGCATGGTGTTCATATACACTTCCACAATAAACTCCCTTTATCGGCGATGCAAGCAGGGGCAGATATGGCTGCGACAAGTGTACATAAATTAGGTGGTTCGATGACCCAAAGTTCAGTCTTAAATGTTAAAGAAGGACTTGTATCCCCGACACGAATCCAGTCGATCATAAGTATGCTCACAACAACATCAACGTCATATTTGCTGCTTTCTTCTCTCGATACTGCTCGTAAGCAATTAGCTACGAATGGACATGAAATGATTGAAACAGCCTTACAATTAGCCGAACAAACAAGAAATGATATTAACCAAATTCAGGGTCTCTATTGTGTTGGACAAGAAATTATTGGCTCAAAAGCAACTTATGATTATGATCCAACCAAGCTGATCATTTCCGTAAAAGACCTCGGAATCACTGGTTACGAAGTCGAGGGATGGTTACGTGAGAATTATAACATTGAAGTTGAACTCTCCGACCTCTATAACATCCTGTGCATTGTTTCGTTTGGAGATACACGCCAAGAGACAACAACATTAGTTGAAGCACTATCGAATTTATCAAAGCTTCATGTCCACTCGATTGAAGCACGGCAGCCACATCCAGTGACTGTTCCTAACATTCCAACACTAGCCCTTTCGCCAAGGGATGCCTTTTATGCTGAAACAGAAGTCATTCCTTTCGAGAAATCAGCTGGTAGAATCATCGCAGAGTTTATCATGGTGTACCCACCTGGCATTCCGATCTTAAGCCCTGGAGAAATCATCTCTCAAGAAAACCTAGACTATATTAACGAAAATGTTAATGTCGGGTTACCTGTCCAAGGGCCTGAAGATGATCAATTGAACCAATTACGAGTCATCAAAGAACATCAAGCAATTAAATAAGACAAAAGGAAGGCGACAATAGATTGTCGCCTTCCTTTTGTCTTCAACATATTATCTGTTATTTCCCACCGTTTCATGTTTGCAATTCTCACACTCAGTACTTTTGGCGTAAAGCGTTGAAACCTTCTCCCCTTCAAAATGTTCAATTGTTTTTTCACAAGATTGGCAGACGATGATTCCCATGATTTACAACTCCCTTTTGTTTTTTGTAAGCGTTTAACGTTTTCTGTAATTCCATAATAATATGTCACATTAAAACTGTCAACTGCAAATTGTATAACACATTTATTTTTTTAGGTTTTATACTAATACCCAGATCAGAAGCACCTTTTATTAGACAGAAAAAAACAGCCCCTCGGTAGGGACTGTTCCTTTTATGTTTTAGCATTGAGATTAATATTGAGGTTCTAACGGTAAATTAGGTAACGTTTCATCAAAGAATGAAGCTAAATCCTCCGCCTCTTGTTTCGTTTTAATATGAAAGACATTTTGTAGATGCTTGACATCTTTAACGTCTTCCGCTGACAAGAGTGTTGATCGCCCCGTTTGCATGCAGATCACAAGAGGCTTACCAAAGAACATGTTTGTATAAACGATCCCAAAATCATAGCGGACCTCATCAGTTGTAAACCCAATAAACTGCACCTTCACATTTTCCTGCTCATCATATAAACGCTCAAACAAATTCATCAGCAACACCTCCGTTAAGATTTAATATTCTGAATTTTATTATAACGTAAATCCTTTAGGGGTGCAACTATTTATTTTAACATATCGTTGAATAATTTGTGAACATATTTGTCTCACAAACAGGAATTTTGATAATAAATATGATGAACTTCTATAAATCGAGTCACTTCTTTCACAAAGATAATATCCTCCTCCGTAAGAGGATATTCCATTTTGGGTGTTTCAATGACAAAGAATCCTTTTAAATGGTGCCCCTCAAAGAAAGGAGAAATGATACAGTTGCGGCTAGCCGTCTCTTGAACAAGTAAATGACTACGTATCGCACTTATACTTAACATCCCCTCACCAAAGCGCTCAAACCGACCTGGACTTACTTCCCCAACACTTGAACACAACTCAAAATGTGGAGGATGACTTATGTACAAACCAACAGCAAAGCCTTCGGTAAGGTGCTCTCCGATCGTCCAGACGATCCCTCTATAAAACTCAGTTAATGACTGTGCATAATCCAAGACTTGCCCAACCTCTAATCTTAATTCATCTAATAAATCCGATTTATTCATACTTGTACCCCCAAAAACATAATACACAATCAACGTACTCTATATGTATTTTTGAACATACACTCCTCAAATAGAATAACACGAAAGTAAACAATCGTGCATACAGTTTTCAAATTTGACAAGTCATATAAATTTATAGTTGTCAAAAAAACTTTGAAAGTGCTAAGATAATACTAGATAATGAAAACGCTTTTAGACGGGAGTGTCGTCAATGTCCAATCATGCCTACATAAAATTAGTCGAAGCATCATCACAACAGACCATTACGTTAGCTGAATTAAAAGACATTTTCACTTACTACAAGGGCATTACAACCAAAACAGGGGATCAATTAAGTTGGAATTACAGCGAAGCTGCTTTCCCATATGAGATTGTTGACTTACCAGAAGAAGATGGAGAATGGTTTTATTTAAAAAATAAAGATCAACCACGCTATAACTATATCGTTTTCGGAATCGGGAACGAAGAAATCAACACAGACGATGGTGAAACGAAGTCTCAAACATATATAGAAATTATTTTACCAGAGGGAGCCACTCACGGCGATAAGGCAAAAGCTAATGAATTTTGTAAGTTTCTTGGCAACAAATTAAAAGGTGAAGTCCACCTATTCAACAATCGTATTATGTATTACTACAAGCGTAAATAACAATAAAACACTTCGAGTTAGAATCACAATGTTACCTGTGGTTATAGACGAAAGGCTGCCTAAAGTGAATTTAGGCAGCCTTTTCTACAGCATGTATTATTTGGCTTGAAAAATACGAACGAGCACGTCTCTGACTTCTTCTTGGCTTAACGGCTTCCAGAATAACTCACCATATATTAATAAGTCTTGATGCAAATGGAGTTCAGACGAGTCTTGATTTACAGCTCCACTCGTCCCCGAATTTCCGACATACCCAATCACTGTGTCCTTATCAACAGGATCTCCTACCTGCAATGATTCAGGTACATCATCAAGATGAGCAAAACGGTTCATGACTCCGTGATCGTATTGTACCCAGACCTGTCTGCCTCGTAATCGATCAAAGATATACTCCGGGGTTTCTTCAAGAGCAGCTGTGAGCTTCAAATCATCGTTACGCTCCTCTGGAGAAGAATATTCCTCAAAGTCATGGTCTACACGAACAACAACCCCTTCAGCCATTGCATAGACAGGAGTGTCTGTACTAATATCTCCCCCAGAAGCAAAGTCATACCAGTCAATTCCTTCGTGATAACCGTTTCGGTATGCACGCTCAGCCCCAGGCAAATGACTCGAAATTGTACTGACCTCTGCATCTTTAATCGGCTTCTCTAAAAAGGATAAATAATCAACCATTTCATCTGCACCCCATTTTTCAAAACCGAAGTTTTCAGGTGGGCCTCCTACCTTTTCTACCGGACCAAACCAATCAAAAACAACAATTTCTTCTTCATAACCAATATCCAGGTTTAAACCCTTTTCCAAAAATGCAACAGGCAAATAGTGCTGCTGTTCTTCCTCACTCATCAGATAAATGTCTTCTGTAGGTAAATACTCACCATTTCGCTCTAATACAGGTACGCCCTCAATTAAATGATACTGATCATCGTGAATCGTCATCGTTAGCGTTCGGTGGATCTCATTATAAATAAAATCCCCGTCAACAATGTCGAATAAGTCATCTACAAGAAACCTTGCCTCATTCTCCGTTAATTCAATTGGAAGTTTCTCTTGATTGGTAGATTCCTGAGCATCGTCTGTTATCGAAGTCGTTCCTAACTCCGTTTCATGCTCAGCTACTTGCTTCTGTTCTTCACTTTGTTGACATGCTGTTAGTGCCATTACTAAAAAAAAGATTGTCATCCACTTCAAAACATCCACACAACTTTCTTTATTACGTTTCATTTGTCATTTTAAGTTTTTCTTCATTTTTTGACAAGATTCATCAGCAATTGTTAACAAAAAAGAAAAGCTATAAACCCAATTAAACTGGTTTTAGCTTTTCTTTTGAGACTCATTCATTCGATTTTATTTCTGTAGGATCTACGAATGTATAGCCTTGTTCCCGAATTCCTTTAATGATTTCTGGTAAGGCATCCTTTGTCCATTCACGGTCATGCATAAGTATATTTGCTCCATCTGAGAGTAGATTCGTATTGACCATAATATCTGCTAATGCATCTGCATCCATATATTCAGGCTCCCAATCATATCCGTACGTCCAATTCATCCATTGCATCCCTTCCTCCTTAGACACTTGTTTTGAAACATCTGTATTCGCTCCAAATGGTGCCCTGAAAAAACGTGGCCGTTCCCCTATAATTTCTTCAATTAAATCATTGAGGGCAACAATTTCCTCTCTCTGTTCTTCAGGTGCTAAATCACGCAAATTAGGATGAGTCATGGTATGGTTTCCAATTTGAAAGCCAAGCTCATGAATCGTTTTTAAGTGTTCACGACCCTCCTCATCCAAAAAGTGACCATTGATAAAAAAGATCGCGTTAACTCCTAACTCACTCAAGGTCTTAGCCATATCCACACTATAATTCTCAGGCGCATCATCAATGGTTAGCAAAACGACCTTTTTATCGGCATCATCAATTGGCTCAACCCGCCAATTGCCTTCATTAATTCTATACCGCGGTTCTAGTTGCCGTTCATCGACCTCTTCAAACTCTTCGGGATTATATTCATCTTGTTCACTTTTTTCTACAACTTCCTCAAGCTCTAGATCTTGCTCTTTTTCGACAGCTTCATTTGTCTGGTTAGTTCCTTCAGCTTCTGGCTGTGGAAGATCAGTTCCTGTTTGACAGCCAACAAGCAGAATAACCATCATCATTGTAACTAAACATTTGCTCATTATCTCCCCTCCTCGCTATTCTCACCATTCTCCCTGTGCTCAAAGAGAATTCACTTTACACAATACCATACTTTTCTAAATAACTGGCCTCTGTTACCACTAGTTACTACTTATGACAATTTTTATTGTATAACTTTATTGTCTCCTTCTCATACTAACGTTAAATCTCACAACAAGGTAAAGGTGAGTTGCATGAAACATTCAAAATTAATAGGTAGACGTGTAATAAAAACAGGTGTAGCCGTCTTTATTACAGCTTGGATTTGTAGAACATTTGATTTACCGGTCATGTTTGCCGTTATTACTGCGATTGTGACAACAGAGCCCACAGCTGCTGACTCGATTAAAAAAGGGATTGTTCGCTTGCCTGCAGCAGCAATTGGTGCATTATTTGCTATTGTATGCGACCTCTTGATTGGGCATTCAGCACTCACATATGCAATGGTTTCGATGTTAACGATCGTTGCTTGTTATCGCTTCAAACTCGATTATGGTACGCTTGTTGCAACGTTAACAGCTGTTGCCATGATCCCAGGAACGAGCGAAGGTTTTTTCATTGACTTTTTCACACGATTATCTGGGACGTCTATTGGGATTATTGTCTCTACTCTCGTGAATTTTGTTGTTTTACCACCGAAATTTGGCCCGATTGTCGTTCATAAAGTGAACCAATTATTTATAGATACAGCAAAGGAAATATATCAATATACCGAGCAATTCCCTGCTGTCTCGTTAGAAGACAGCAATCCAATTGTACATTACCGAACGTTAAGTCAAGAGATCGATAAAACGTACCAATTAACCACATTCCAATACGACGAATGGAAATATAGGAAATTTCATTTAAATGAAAAACGGTCATTTCAATTCCTGCAAAAGAAACTTCATATTTTGCAAAAAACGATCTCTCACATCGGTAACTTACGTTTCATTGAAATATCAAAACAAGAATTATCAAGGAAGGACATTAAAGTCATTCAATCCTCATGTGAAGCGGTTGCAATGATTTTTGAAGACCCTCTTCACTCTATTACTGCAGAACAAAACAGTCATATCAATGAAATGAAAACGTACCTTACAAAACGATTACAGTTCGAACAGCATACAAATACGCTTCACCCAGTTACGATGGTGTTTTATGAGCTACTGTCGCTCCTTTTAGTCGCCGAGCAGTTATCAGAGCTAACGATTAAAGAAAAACAATTCTCAAATAATGAAACAACATATCCGAAGTACATTTTTCAAAATCAGGTACAATACGATTAACTGAACTTCGAACCTATTGAAGACCATTTGGCTAACGACAAGATTCGGCACTGTTTTACACTTTTTAATTGTTTCATAGACTATAATATGTTATTTTAGGTAGGGTCATGAAGCACCAAGTGTCGTTGAACGTTAGAAAGGTGGTCTTTATTTTTGAAGAAGTTAACTCCTGTATTTTTTATTGCTGTTCTAATAGCAATAGCATTTATTTTGTGGGGTGTCATTGCTCCTCAGCACTTAGATACAGTAACAAGTAACATTCAAGGATTCATTACAGAACAGTTTGGTTGGTTTTATTTATTAGCGGCTTCAGGGTTTTTAGGTTTTGCGATCTTCCTGATTTTTAGTCGCTACGGAAAAATTAAATTAGGTAAAGATGATGATGAACCAGAATACAATTTTCTTACTTGGTTCTCATTTTTGTTTACGGCTGGCATGGGGATTGGGCTCGTCTTTTGGGGAGTCGCAGAGCCGATGAATCACTTTTACGCCCCACCAACCGGTGATCCTGAATCAACCGGTGCTGCAAGTGCCGCATTAACCTATTCTTTTTTCCATTGGGGATTACACCCATGGGCAATTTATACCATTGTCGCTTTGGCACTTGCTTATTTCAAATTTAGACTTGGCGCTCCAGGTGTGATAAGTGCCGTATTTCACCCGCTCTTAGGTGATCGAGTTAAAGGTCCAATTGGGACAACGATTGATGTTATCGTTGTGTTCGCAACGATTTTCGGTGTTGCGACTTCCCTTGGACTAGGTACCGCTCAAATTGCTGGTGGCGCTGCTCACATTGTTCCAGGAATCTCGAATACAATTTGGACGCAAATGATTATTATTATAATCGTTACAATTCTCTACATGCTTTCATCTTTAACAGGTTTAAACAAAGGAATTCGCATACTAAGTAAAACAAACATTTACTTAGCGATTGCATTGTTACTTTTTTTATTGTTCGCTGGTCCAACAAACTTCATTATGAACGTATTTACACAAACAATTGGAAGTTATATTCAAAATTTAGTTGGTATGAGCTTCAGACTCGATCCATTTGATCCAGAGACAAGCTGGGTACAAGGATGGACGATCTTCTATTGGGCGTGGTGGATTGCGTGGGCACCATTCGTAGGTTCATTTATAGCCCGTGTTTCTAGAGGTAGAACAATACGAGAATTTGTTATTGGTGTACTTGCTGTTCCGACGGTTTTCGGTGCCCTATGGTTCTCTGTTTTTGGAGGAACAGCCATTAGTTTAGATCTTTATGGCAACGGTGGAATCATGGAAGTCATAAATACAGAAGGAATGGAAATGGCATTATTCTCTGTGTTACAACAATTCCCACTTGGTACATTTATGTCGATCGTTGCTGTGCTTTTAATTGCATCTTTTTTCATTACATCAGCCGATTCAGCGACATTTGTTTTAGGGATGCAAACCACGAATGGAAGCCTCTATCCGCCTAATTCAGTAAAAATCATCTGGGGAATTATTCAATCCGCAGCTGCGGCTGTTTTATTATGGTCTGGCGGGTTAAACGCGTTACAAACGGCATCGATCATCGCTGCCTTCCCATTTGCGATTATCATGATCTTTATGATTATTTCTTTAGTCATCGCCCTACGCAAGGAAATAACCTCAACAAAAAAACATAAGTAGCATCCGATATCTAACTCGAGACAAAACTAATTAAAATATTAGCAATGGCTTCACTCGCCACATGCCCGATGTGAGAAACACACTCACATCGGGCTTTTTAAAAGTAGTGGCGGTTACGCTCACTACTTCGAGGCTAGGACAAAAAAGGTAAAACCCAACCTTTTGGTCCTAGCCTCTTACTTTGAGAGCTATTATTCTTCATTGCTACTATTGCGTTTCTATTTGATTACATTTTTGTTACTATGGTTTTTACAACAACAACTCATGGTAAAATAAAGGAACGATAGAATGCTCGTCAAAGGAAGTGAATTACTTTATGAAGCGTCATCTTTCTTATTTTATTTTAACGTCACTTATAGTCACTTCTGGTTGTTGGTCAAGCAATGCAGATGCCGATCACGACATCTTACCATCAGACGGAGAAAAAATGACCGTACTGTTTTCAAATGAGAATTCACTTCAAGATGAAAGCAATTTTTATGATGCCATTCTCGAAATCCAACAACGAGAGCCTAGTATCTCTTCGGTTAAAATTGTCTATGCGACAGATCGAAGCCTTGTACAGCAATATGAGATCTCTGAATATCCAACGTTATTAGTATTCTACGGTGGAGAGATTTGCGTACGAATGGAAGGAGCCCACCCAAAACGCGAAATTATTGAAACACTAGAACAAGCCTATCAACTTACTGATGCTACCATACACTAAACTTTAACATCAATAAAAAATGCGTCCTCTTCAAAAAGAGAACGCATTTTTTGATTTCTTATTTTACGATATGAATTGGTGAACCTATAGCAACTTCTGCTGCTTCCATTGTTACCTCACCTAATGTTGGATGAGCATGAATCGTCATCGCAACATCTTCAGCCGTCATACCCGCTTCAATCGCAAGACCAATTTCAGCGATAACATCTGAGGCATTTGGACCTGCAATTTGACCACCAATTAATAAGCCATCTTCTTTACGAGTAATTAGCTTCATAAATCCATCAGTATCATTTAGAGATAACGCACGACCATTTGCACCAAATGGGAATTTAGAAGCAACAACATCAAAGCCAGCTTCTTTTGCTTCTTTTTCATCATAACCGACGCTTGCTAATTCAGGGTCAGAGAATACAACGGCAGGAATTGCTAAATAATCGATTTCTGCTGCTTCTCCACTGATCGCTTCAGCGGCAATTTTTCCTTCATAAGAAGCTTTGTGTGCAAGTGGTGGTCCTGCAACGACATCACCAATTGCATAAATACTACCTTTGTTGGTACGGCATTGTTTGTCAATCTTAATTAAACCTCTATCATCTAACTCAACGCCTGCTTGCTCAAGTCCTAATTCATCTGTATTTGGTTTACGACCTACAGTTACAAGGCAATAATCAGCTTCAAAAACTTCTTCTTTCCCTTTAACTTCTGCTGTAACTTTTACACCATCAGCCGTTTCTTCGACACCTTTTGCCATTGCTTTCGTATGAATCGTCACACCGTTTTTCTTTAAGCGACGGGCAACAAGTTGACTCATTTGCTTTTCAAACCCTGAAAGAATTTGACTGTCACCTTCTAAGACAACAACTTCCGTCCCCATGTTTGCATAAGCACCACTTAATTCAATTCCAATATAACCGCCACCGATGACAACCATTTTCTTCGGAACTTCTTTTAATGAAAGAGCACCTGTTGAATTAATCACGCGATCACTGTATTTAAACGATGGTAATTCAATTGGGCGTGAGCCAGTAGCAACGATTGCATTTTTGAACTTATACGTTTGAGTTGTATACTCATCTTTCATAACACGAACTGTATTTTCATCAACGAAGAAAGCTTCACCTTTAATAATTTCAACTTTATTTCCTTTTAAAAGCCCTTCAACTCCACCTGTTAATTTATTAACAACAGAAGCTTTCCACTCTTGAACTTTAGAGAAATCAAGTGAAACATTTTCAGCAGTGATCCCCATGTCATCAGAATGCTTAGCATGGTGATAACGATGGCCTGCTGAAATTAATGCTTTAGAAGGGATACACCCTACATTTAGGCAAACGCCACCCATGTTGTCCTTTTCAACAATCGCTACTTTTTGTCCAAGTTGTGCCGCGCGAATAGCAGCAACATATCCCCCAGGACCTGAACCGATAATCAGCGTATCTAATTCTTCTGCGAAATCGCCTACTACCATTACTTATCCCTCCATTACTAATAATTCTGGGTCATTTAATAAACGCTTAACATGGTTTAGTGCATTTTGTGCAGTTACACCATCAATTAAACGATGGTCATAACTTAATGAAACAGCGAGAACTGGTGCTGCTACAATTTCTCCATCTTTAACTACTGGCTTTTCAGCAATGCGTCCAATACCTAAAATAGCCACTTCAGGATGGTTGATAACTGGTGTAAACCATAATCCGTTGGCTGAACCTACGTTTGAAATCGTACAAGATCCGCCCTTCATTTCATCACTTGATAATTTACCATCACGTGCTTTAAGCGCTAATTGATTGATTTCATCAGCCAGCATAAAGATCGATTTACGATCTGCATCTTTAACAACCGGAACAACTAGTCCTTGCTCAGTATCAGCTGCAATTCCCACGTTATAATAGTTTTTGTAAACAATCTCTTCATTTACATCATCAATTGAAGCATTTAATGCTGGGAACTGACGAAGTGCTGAAGTTAAAGCTTTAACAACGTATGGTAAGTATGTTAATTTAATATCTTTTTCAGCAGCCACTGGTTTATATTTCTTACGATGAGCAACAAGTGCTGATACATCAACTTCATCCATATGCGTTACGTGTGGAGCTGTCTGCTTAGAGTTAACCATCGCTTTTGCAATTGCTTTACGGATACCTTTTAATGGTACACGCTCCTCATTCGCACCTTCAGGGATTGCAGTAGGCGTTGTTTTTGGCGCTGCTTTTTCTTGTGGTGCTTCCGCATTTGCAGCAGGCGCTTCTGCTGGTTGTTCTCCACTTGCAAACTTATCAATATCTTCTTTTAAGACACGTCCATTTTCACCGCTTCCTTGGACTTGACGGATGTTAATGCCTTTTTCTCTTGCATATTTACGTACAGATGGCATCGCGATCACACGTGTCGTTTCATCACCATCGTCTTGCGTAGCTGCTGGCTTTTCTTCTGTTTTTGGTGACTCTTCCTTCGTTTCAGATTGAGAAGCTGGTGCTTCTTCTTTCGCAGACTCTTCCTCCGCAGCCGGTGTTTCTTCACCTGTATCAATGGTAAGAAGAGTATCGCCAACAACCGAAACGGTCCCTTCTTCTACTTTAATATCTAACACTTTTCCATCAACTGGAGATGGAATTTCTACTACAGCTTTATCATTTTGTACTTCTAGTAAGATGTCATCTTCTTTAACTTCATCACCAGATTTTACAAACCATTTTACAATTTCACCTTCATGGATACCTTCTCCGATATCAGGAAGTTTAAATTCGTATGCCACAAAAAGCGCCTCCCTTAAATTATATTCGCTTCGTTAGAGATTGAAAAAGAAATCAGCAAGCCGCTGACCCCTTTTCAATTCGTTCATCATCTATAGCTTTTGTTAACAATTAAAAGTTAATAACTGTCTTGGCTTTTTCAACAATATCTTTAAAGTCAGGAAGCCATACATCCTCTGCTGCAGCAAAAGGATAAACCGTATCAGGTGCTGCCACACGTAATACAGGTGCCTCTAAACTTAAGATTGCACGTTCTGTAATTTCTGCTACAACATTAGCCCCAATACCTGCTTGCATTTGTGCCTCTTGAACAACAATAGCTCGGTTTGTCTTTTCAACTGAGGCAATAATCGTCTCAATATCTAGTGGGCTAACCGTACGAAGGTCAATAACCTCAGCGTCAATGCCCTCTTTTTCAAGCTCTTCAGCCGCTTTTAATGAAGAATGAACCATTGCTCCATACGTAATGATTGATAAATCTTTACCTTCACGCTTCACATCAGCTTTACCAAGCTCAATTGTGTATTCTTCCTCAGGCACTTCACCGCGGAATGATCGATACAATTTCATATGCTCTAAGTATACGACAGGGTCGTTATCACGGATGGCAGAAATCAATAGCCCTTTTGCATCATATGGCGTAGAAGGGATTACAACCTTCAACCCTGGAGTCTGAGCCATTAACCCTTCTAGGTTATCCGCATGAAGTTCTGGAGTTTTAACCCCTCCACCAAATGGAGAACGAACGGTAATTGGTGAATGATACTTACCACCTGAGCGGTAACGCATACGAGACATTTGTCCGGATACTGAATCCATTACTTCAAATACGAAACCAAAGAATTGGATTTCCATAACCGGTCTAAAACCTGTTAAGCCAAGCCCAATGGCTAAACCACCAATCCCTGATTCAGCAAGTGGTGTATCGAACACACGCTCTTCTCCGAATTCCTTTTGTAAACCTTCTGTCGCACGGAATACACCACCATTTTGACCTACATCTTCACCGAACACGAGAACATCTTCATTCGTTTTTAATTCATTTCTCATCGCATCCGTAATTGCTTGAATCATCGTCATTTGCGCCATGGTTTACTTCGACTCCTTCGCTGTGTATTCTTCCATTTGCTCACGTAGGTGGCTTGGAAGTTCCTCAAACATCGTTCCAATCAGATCAGTCACCTTTTGTTTTGGTGCTGCGTCAGCTTCTTTAATGGCCGCTTTGATATCTTCTTTTGCCTTATCTACGACCTCATTTTCTTTTTCTTCACTCCATAGTCCTTTTTTCTCTAGGTATTTACGGAAACGGACAATCGGATCTTTCTTTTCCCACTCATCATCAAGCTCTGAAGTACGGTAGCGTGTTGGGTCATCCCCTGCCATTGTATGTGGACCATAACGGTAACACATCGTTTCAATTAATGTAGGAACACCGTTTAATGCACGCTCACGCGCATCCTTTGTAGCTGCATAAACCGCCAAAATATCCATACCATCCACTTGAACGCCTTCGATTCCAGCAGCAACAGCTTTCTGGGCAATTGTTTTTGCTGCAGATTGTTTTTCAACTGGAACAGAAATTGCAAATCGGTTATTTTGAACAACGAATACTGCAGGTGCATTATATGCTCCAGCAAAGTTTAAGCCCTCATAGAAGTCACCTTGAGATGCACCACCATCACCTGTATACGTAATCGCAATATTGTCTTTGTTCTTACGCTTAAGACCTAGTGCAACACCAGCCGTTTGAACGATTTGTGCGCCGATGATAATTTGTGGCATAAGCACGTTGACTTCATCAGGAATTCTCCCACCTTCAATGTGTCCACGAGAATAGAGAAATGCTTGATAAAGCGGGAGTCCATGCCAAACGATTTGTGGGATATCACGATACCCTGGTAAGATCCAATCTTTGTTATCTAAGGCAAATTGTGAGCCTAACATTGAAGCTTCTTGGCCCGCAACTGGTGCATAGAACCCTAATCGTCCTTGGCGGTTTAAAGAGATTGCACGTTGGTCCCAAATACGTGTATAGACCATTCGTCTCATCATTTCTTGTAATTCTTCATCAGATAATTTAGGCATCGCTGATTCGTTTACGATTTCGCCTTCTTCATTCATAATTTGAAACATTTCAAAGTTGTTTTCAACTTGCTCAACATTTTTTGTACTCAATACCTTCACCTCTTCCTTTGTATTCAAGTCCATCGTATTAACTTGTTGTTACCTGACTTGCACCTTATTAATAAATAATAATTTCGAATGTACTGTACGATTCGATGCAAACTCCCTACTAGGATACCCATATTTTCTCCATAAATAACTTCATCTAGACGATCAACTGATTTAACTACCATCATTAACATCCATTTTTTGATACTCATATCTTTCACTAGTTCGCAAGTACAACGGTTAATACGTTTCATAAAAACTGTATTAGTTGTTTTTTTAGTAAAATAAATACAACTTCTTTTCACAAAATAAGTCTACATGAAAGAGGTAAAATCCGTCAATCATTTTGTATTATATATTTTTATTTTTTCTCTCACACGTCAACACCCTACAAATCCAAATAATCTGAACCTGTTACACAACAAAACAACAAACACAATAATACAGACAAACAAAAAAAAGAAGACATTATTTACATAATGTCTTCCAATACCCTTTTGTAACAGATGAACTTTATTCACTAGGATAGCTAACGTCCAATTCTGCGGCCTCGTAGAAGTCTTTTTTGTGTTGATTGTAACTTTCCGTATATTGATTAAATGTTTCCTTTAATTCTGAAACGCTTTGATAGGAAGTGTTAATCAGATCAATTTGCTCCTGAAGAACATCAATGGTTAATTCCTCGTCTTGGAGCATTTCATATAACTCTCGATCAAGGTCAATCGCATTTTCATATTCATGATAAAGTTCTTGATACTTGTCGTAACGCTTATTCATAACTTCGACTAATTCATCAGCTGACGAACGAACATCTTGGTTGTCGATACTTTCAATTTCAGTTTCAACCTTCAAAAACTCCTCAAAGCTAGCATCAAGACTTTCCTTTTCTTTTTCAATGTACCCCTGCCGCTGTTCAACAATCGTTAAGGCCTCTTCTGCGAGGGAACGAATTTCTTCAAACTCTTCCACCCCTAACGAAATAATTTCTTCATATAATTGATGCTCCCGTTGCTCTGCGTCGACTAATGGTTGCTGCTGTTGTTCAAAAACATCCTCCATTGCAACAGCCTTTTCTAAATGATTGTAAATCGTTTCCGCTGGATCTGTACTACAACCGCTAAGAACCATTGATGCTAGCAACATAATGATAAATAAACCCATCCTCATCTTACGTTACGCCCCCTTATGTATACCTTCATTAAAGTGCCAATAAAACCTTACCTTAATTTATTTTCATTGACAATAACCGAGCAACAACCTGATAACTTCTATATGCTTGACGATTCAAAGATTGTCTATATAGTATATTTCATACTTCTTCTCATAGTACCCCATTTTACATTTCTCCCCCACGCAACCTTCCATTTTTAATAGCTTTGCTTTCTCAATTTTTGGGTATGCGTCCACCCACATTATTCCAATTAGCATAATGTAATAGTGAATCGTCAAAACGACGATGATTACAAAAAGGAGGTTTTCTCATGCATTGCTATGACCCTTGTGGATATGGATACGGATATCAAACTGCACCTGCATACGGGCCAGGTTATGGACGCGGCAGAGGATTTGCGTTAATCGTTGTGTTATTTATTCTGTTAATCATCGTTGGCGCATCACGGTTCGGTGCCTGTTAGAGGCATAAAAAAGCGGGAGCGATGAAAGGAAATTGTAATAGCTTCGCACGTTGCGCGCTTGCTACGAGAAACTCACTCGTAGCAAGCTTTTAAAAATGGCAACGGCTTCGCACAATACTTCGAGGTTGCTAAAAAGTGAAAATCGTATTTTTTGCAACCTCATGAAAGCTTCAGTTTTTTCATCTTAATCAATTTGATATACTAAAGAGGTCTTGATTTCTAGTTATTTTATACATATAGTCATTGATATCGAATAAGGAGTGAAATGTGAATGTTAACAATGAAAGATGTAATTCGCGAAGGTAATCCTGTTTTAAGAAAAGTCGCCGCCGAAGTCAACCTTCCCGCAAGCGATGAGGATCAAGAAATCCTACAACAAATGCTTGATTTTGTTAAAAACAGCCAAGACCCTGAAGTGGCTGAAAAATATGATTTACGCCCAGGAGTCGGACTAGCGGCACCACAAATAGGTATTAGTAAACGAATGATTGCAGTTCATGTTGAAGATGAAAAGGAAAAGCTATACAGTTACGGTTTATATAATCCAAAGATTGTAAGTCACTCTGTTGAAATGACTCATTTGGAAAACGGCGAAGGTTGTTTATCTGTAGATCGTGAAGTTCCCGGAATAGTACCTAGATATGCACGGATCACAGTACAAGGTATGACACTTGAAGGGGAAGAAGTTTCTCTACGTTTGCGAGGATTACCCGCCATCGTTTTCCAACACGAGATTGATCACCTAAATGGCATTATGTTTTATGATCGCATCGAGGGCTTAAAAGACAAAATGAAGCGCGAGCTACCAAAAGGACTTTAAGTAAAAAGAGACGTGTGAAAAGTTCATAACTTTTCACACGTCTCTTCCATTTTATAATATGTGTGTAGCGCACGTGCAGCTCAACGAAGAACTTCGACAGTCATTTTACCGGACTTTTTGAACATCCTCTATAATAATCCAACTTTCTTTAAGCCATTGAAAATCCCATCACCTGAGACATCAGAAGTGACAACATTGGCGACTTTTTTAACTTCATCTAATCCATTACCCATCGCCACACCTGTCCCAACAAGTTCAAGCATTTCTAAGTCATTTAATGCATCACCAAACGCGTAAGTATTTTCCACTTTGATTGAATTTTTACGTAATAATTGCTCGATCCCCTTTGCCTTTGAGCCACCTTTCGGTAAAACGTCGATGGAAAATTGATGCCACCGGACAAAATCAAATAAGTGAGGTCCTCCTACATATGTATGCTCTTGTTGACGTTCACAAAAAATTAAAGCCTGATAGATCTCTTCGTTGTGATAAAACGTATGATCATATGGTGGATAAGGTAACTTCAATCCAGTCATACATTCATCAATATGTGTATGTCCCTCAGCATTAGCACGTGCAACTTCGTGATTTAAAAAAACCATCGGATGTTCATTCTCACTTGCCTGCCCTTCTAGGCGATAAAGGTGATCTTTATCAAGCGGTTGCTTATAAATTACTTCCCCTTCATATACGACATAGGAGCCATTAAAACTTATATACGAGTCAATCCCTAATTCTGATCGGAGCTCTCTAAACATAAATGGCGCCCTCCCAGTCGCAATAGCAACATGAACACCTGCCTGTTTCAAATTTATAATGGCTTCCTTTGTTGAGGCTGGCACTTCTTTATGATCATCCACAAGTGTACCGTCAATATCGAAAAACACCATTTTCTCTGCCATAGACTTTTTCCCCTTTACTAGTTTCTCCTCTGTATTGCTATTGTTTATTGCCACCAACATTAGTATGAAGGATACATTAGAAAAAAGAAAGATTTCGTGTTTACTTCCTTCCGGCATTAATTTCCTTGTAGAAGTGCAGCTTTTTCAACACATACTAAAAACAAATCAGGAGACGAATCTATAGTCAAAGGAGTGGATCAAAATGTTTAAACGAATGAAAAGAAGGATATTAAAACGAGTCAAGGATTTATTACCAAATAAGAATCTTTCAAGCGTATAAAAGGTTTTAGATTGTAGCGAAAAGGCAAGGATGACATGAGGGAATTAATAAAAATCTGAGTGGCAAATGCACAAGTTAAAAAATTAAACATGAAAAACAATCCAATTTCCTTTATAATGAAAGACATATAATAATACGTTTTACAAGGAGAGGTAACAAAGCATGATTTATAAAGTTTATTATCAAGATTCATTTGACCAAGTACCCGTTCGTGAGAATACACACTCATTGTTCATCGAAGCCGACAGCGTGCGTGATGTTCGCCGAAAGCTCGCTGAAAAAAACTATAACATTGAATTCATTTCACCATTAACAGGTGCCTATCTCGATTATGAACAACAAAAAGAAGACTTTAAAGTGGAGACGTTTTAATATATGAAGCAAATTAAAAACAATCAAACAGCCGTTTTCGCCCTAGGCGGACTAGGAGAAATAGGCAAAAACACATACGGCGTCCAGTTTCAAGACGAAATCATTTTGATTGATGCTGGTATTAAATTCCCTGAAGATGAGCTATTAGGGATTGATTATGTCATCCCTGATTATACGTACTTGGCAAAGAACGAAGACAAAATTAAAGGATTATTTATTACCCATGGCCATGAAGACCATATTGGCGGCATCCCTTACTTGTTAAGGGAAGTTAATATCCCCATTTATGGCGGAAAGCTTGCATTAGGACTGTTAAAAGGAAAGCTAGAAGAACACGGTCTACTCAGGCGGGCGAAGTTACACGAAATTCACGAAGATCAAATTGTAAAATTCCAAAAAACTTCGGTATCCTTTTTCCGAACAACACACAGCATTCCAGATTCTTATGGAATTGTCGTGAAGACACCTCCGGGCAATGTTGTTCATACAGGCGATTTTAAATTTGACTTCACTCCTGTTGGTGAAGCAGCTAATCTTACGAAGATGGCGAAAATCGGTGAAGAAGGCGTACTCTGTTTATTATCAGATAGTACAAATAGTGAAATCCCTGAGTTTACAATGTCAGAGCGCAAAGTCGGTGAAAGCATTGACTCTATCTTTCGTAAAGTGGACGGCCGAATTATTTTTGCTACATTCGCTTCTAACATTCACCGACTGCAGCAAGTCGTAGAATCTGCCGTTAAAAACAATCGAAAAGTCGCTGTATTCGGTCGTAGTATGGAATCAGCGCTGACAATTGGACAAGAACTAGGCTATATTAAAGCACCGAAAAATACATTCATTGAACCATCTCAATTGAACAAGCTTCCTGATAATCAAGTGACCATTTTATGTACCGGGAGTCAAGGTGAACCAATGGCTGCCCTATCAAGAATTGCTTTTGGGACACATCGACAAATTCAGATTATCCCTGGAGATACCGTTGTCTTTTCATCTTCACCGATCCCAGGGAACACGCTTAGCGTTAGCAAAACCATTAATCAGCTATTCCGTGCAGGAGCAGAAGTTATCCATGGCTCATTAAATGATATTCATACTTCTGGTCATGGTGGACAAGAAGAACAGAAGCTCATGCTTCGTTTAATGAAACCAAAATACTTCATGCCCATTCACGGTGAGTATCGCATGTTAAAAATGCATACACACTTAGCTCAGGATTGTGGTGTACCAGAAGAAAATTGCTTTATCATGGACAACGGCGAAGTACTGGCCCTCCACCCTGACGAAACTGGGATTGTTGGTAAAATCCCATCTGGAGCCGTCTATGTCGATGGTCACGGCATTGGCGATATCGGTAACATCGTTCTACGCGATCGCCGGATACTCTCTGAAGAAGGGCTTGTCGTCGTTGTTGTTAGCTTAAACATGAAAGAGTTTAAAGTCACTGCGGGGCCTGATATTATTTCAAGAGGGTTTGTATACATGCGTGAATCTAGTGATCTGATCTATGATGCACAGAAATTATTAGCAAAGCATATTAATGATGTGATGGAGCGCAAAACAACTCAATGGTCTGAAATCAAAAATGAAATTACAGATGTGTTAGGGCCATTTTTATATGAAAAGACAAAACGAAAACCGATGATCTTACCAATCATCATGGAAGTTTAAACTGAAATGCGCAAGGCTCCCGTTCATCGGCCACCATCAAAGGAGATCTGACAAGCAGAAGCGCTTCTTTGCTTCTCTTGACAGAGCGAAGTGACCTCGAACCGATGGCGCCTGAGCTAGACAAGAAAATGAGCTTAGGGAATTTCCCCTAAGCTCATTTTTAGTCTACATCTAATATACCCTTTTCTAATCGCTGAATATCTTGATCTGCACCGATAATGATTAAAATATCACCACGCCGCACTTCTTTATCTGGTTTAGGTGACACATGAATTTCTTTACCTCGCTTAACGGCCATGATGTTACACCCGTAGTTTGCCCGAATATCAAGGTCAATCAATGTTTTACCGTGAATTTTATAACCAGCAATCAACTCAACAATACTATATTCATCGGAGAGTTCGAGATAATCTAGAACATTTTTCGAAACAATGTGGTGAGCGATTCTTGTTCCCATGTCTCTTTCTGGATGAACAATACGGTCAGCACCTATTTTACTAAGTACCTTTTCATGATAATCATTTTGGGCTTTGACGGTAATGTGCTTAATACCCATTTCTTCTAAAATAAGAGTCGTTAAGATACTTGCTTGGATGTTATCTCCAATCGCGACTATTACATGTTCAAAATTCCTAATCCCCACGCTTTTTAACGCCTTTTCATCAGTAGAATCAGCAACAACTGCATGTGTAACGATAGTTTTATATTCATTCACTCGATCTTCATTGTTATCGATCGCTAAAACATCCATCCCTTGGTCACTTAACGACTTACAAATACTACCCCCAAAACGTCCTAATCCGATGACTGCAAATTGCTTTTTCACGATTATGCCCCCAGTGCTAACTTCTTCTCATTTGCGTACGTTTTTACAATATCTTACCACATTCAAATCAAGATGAAAATTGGAGTAGGGACATAACCATGACAAGAGGATTATCCTCCCGGAAATAGCCGCGACCACGTGTGCGGTCCCACGATCCCATCTACACTAATTCCTTCTTGTCGTTGGAAATTTCGAACTGCACGCTCCGTAACCGGCCCATACAGGCCATCAACAGCAACGTTAAGTTCACGTTGAACTCGTTTGACATCATCTCCACGCATATAAGGTGACTGCAACGATAGTAAGCGCTGGTAAGAGGGTTGATTATCTCCGTTGACTCGGTCAAGCGCACGCCAAGTTTGCGGTCCTACAATGCCATCAACAGAAAGGCCATGTTGACGTTGAAACTCTCTAACTTTTTGTTCCGTTTCATTACCAAACACCCCATCAACCATCGCTCCAACTTTTTGCTGCACTTCTCGAACATCTTCTCCCCGCATCATCGGACGAATGTGACGTAACATCCGGCGTGATTCACTATTAAACCGCTCTTCACTTTCGTCAGGTTCATCCGTAGGTGATGCATGCTCGATTTCTTCATCATTTCCATTACCTTCGTAATTACTGAGAGCAGTCCTAGTCTCTGGACCGACGATCCCGTCTACACCAATACCTGCACTTCTCTGAAACCGTTGCACAGCATCATACGTTTGTGGTCCAAAAATGCCATCAATTGGCCCAGGTTTAAATCCAAGTTCATTTAGACGCTCTTGCAAAGCTAAAACATCGTCTCCTTGGTCGCCACGGCTTAAATAATTTCTCTGACGGACACCGGCAACGTAATTAGGAGAGCGATATGAGCCACTAATATCTTCACCAGCCCGTTCTGCAAGCTCTCTTCTAAAGTTTTCCATGTTAATTGATGGGCACTGTTTCCACTCATAACCTGGAAATTCGATGTGTCCCCACACATTTTCAACTGAAATATTTAACTGATCCATTAACATCAATGTTAAATCCAAGGTTGCATTACGCTGCGCTTCACCTAATGATTGCTGAGTGAAATCACCAACCATACAAATACCAACTGCTCGACCATTGCTATTACCTACATGATAACTAACAACTTCAGCATTATGACACCAATTGATCGTGCCATCTTTATCAACGACATAATGATAACCAATTCCTGGCCATCCTAAATTATTTACATGATAGCGTGCAAAAGCTTCTGCACTTCCTGATGTCGTTGCACTATGATGGATCGCAATATTTTGTATTGCATTTCTAGAACGTTGACGATAACTTCGATTTCGATTTTGTGTTAGTTGATTTCGTTTATCGATAATTTCCATTTCAGCAATCACCTCATTGTATATATATAACTTACAGCTTTCATAGGTGATTGTTCTAGGAAAATTTTTTAAAAGAAGTCATAAAAAAAGCGATAAAAATCGCTTTTTTTAAACCTTATTCTTTAATCCCAAGCACACGATTTACTCGTTTGGTTAGCATCTTCATGCCACCACCACCAGCCTGGAAATGACGAAGTTGACCTTCAGCATCAAAAACGTAGTAGGAAGGTACATACTCATTTTCAAATGCATCGGTTAATTTATGTGCATTATCAACAAAGATCGGCTGTGAAATATCATGTTCATCTGCTACTTGTTTAATTTCATCAAGATCTAGATCTTTTTCAGAGCGCGGCATATGAACAGCGATTACATTTAATTGATCTTTGTACTTATCACGAAATTCATTTACATTTGGCATCGCTTCTTTACATAAACCACAGCTAATTGACCAAAAATGAATCAATGTCGGCTTATCACCAATTAACTGCTCTTTTGAGATCTCACCATTAAACCAAGTTGTAGCTCCTTCTAGTTCAGGCATTGGAGAACGTAATTTTAACGCCATATTGCTTCCTCCTTTATGTGTAAAAAACGGTTAGAAAAAGGCCTAACATGTTTGCTAGACCTTTATATCCACACTTATAATATGTTCAAATGATCGAATTATAATGTTTCTTGACCTGGTTTCCAGTTTGCTGGACACAGTCCACCAGTTTGAAGCGCTTGAAGTACACGTAGCGTCTCATCAACGTCACGTCCAATGTTGTTATGGTTAACAACAGAATACATTAATTCACCTTCTGGACTAATGATGAATAGGCCACGAAGTGCAACACCTTCATCTTCAATAAGAACGCCATAATCTTCAGATACGCGGTGGTTTGTATCTGCAGCTAGTGGATATTTCAGCTCGCCTAAACCATTGCTGTCTCGAGGTGTGTTGATCCACGCTTTGTGAGTGTGGATTGTATCTGTAGACACACCGATAACTTCTGCATCTAAATCTTCAAACTCATCGTAGCGATCACTCATTGCAGTAATTTCCGTTGGGCACACAAATGTGAAATCCATTGGATAGAAAAATAGAACTGTCCACTTGTCATTTTTCATATTCTCTTCAAGGCTTACATTACCAAATTCCTTGTTAGGTAATACTGCATCCATTTCAAAACGAGGCGCCTGCTTTGCAACCATACGCTTATCTGTCATATGTACATACCTCCTAATAGTTATTAAATATTTTGATTATAGTAATGATTATAAGAGAGAAATTACCTATATTAAATAATAATTAGTTTAAATTACTAATGTTCCCCTCTTTATAACACTAAAGGTATTATACCCGTTTTCTCATCAACTCAAACCTCAATCTTATGCTTTTTCTTCCTTCATTTATTCATTCCATCAATAAAAAGACCACTCTTACTGAAGTGACATCCTTTTCTTACGAGAACAGTTATGATAGTATATTCGTTATTCTTAATTAAACATTTTTGTTTAGGTTTTAGTTGGGAGGATTAGCGGTTACGTTAAAAGTATAATAAACAGAGGAGTGTTAAACATTGGATTATATTAAAAATATCGATTATTCTTCTTTCATAAGTGGAGCATTAGTTATCATTCTCCAAATCCTTCTACTTATCATTATATTTCTAATTGCAAAAGCCATTGGAAAGAAACTCATTACAACAAGCTTTACTAAAATGGCGGAACAGAGACAGATGACAGCAGGTCGAATGAAAACACTGCAAAAATTAGCGATTAATGTCTTCTCTTATGCATTAATTTTTATCTTCTTCACCATTCTCATTGGTATTTTCGGTCTTGATATTGCCCCTCTCATCGCTGGTGCTGGTATTATCGGACTAGCAATCGGTTTTGGTGCTCAAGGGCTCGTTAGTGATATTGTTACAGGGTTCTTCCTATTATTAGAAAAACAAATTGAAGTCGATGATTATGTAACAATGGCAGGCGTTGATGGTGTCATCGAAGAAGTTGGGTTACGTACGACACAGCTTCGCGGCTTTGATGGTACACTTCACTTTATTCCAAATCGCGAAATCAGTAATGTTAGTAATCATTCACGCGGCAATATGCGTGCCCTTGTTGACATTAGCATTTCATACGATGATGATATTGATCAAGCTATTGATGTATTACAAAAGGCTTGTGACGATGTCGCTAGACAAGATGAGTCAATTAAAGAAGGCCCGAACGTCATTGGTGTTCAAAGTTTCGGTTCTTCCGATGTAGTGATCCGGGTAATTGCGAAGACGGAAAATATGTCGCAATGGGCTGTAGAACGACAACTTCGTAAAGCAATGAAGGAAGCTTTAAATGAAAACGGCATTGAAATTCCATTCCCTCATCAAGTATACCTTACAAAAAACGATAAGAAAGGACAGCACTAAAGGCTGTCCTTTTCTTATTTACCTTGTAATGTTTGATCAACACGTTCACAGATTTCATTAGCATTCATGCCATGTGCATTAATAACTGACCCAGTTGTTATTGTATTCTGTATCCCCATCATATTTTCATCTTGCCCAGTGATCACGCAGCAATCACAACCTTTAGCATCCTGTTCCTGCTTTAATTGGACAACATCATACCCTCTTGATTGTAGTTCTTCTTGTACATTTGTTAACGACTGCTCAATACCTACTTTAGGCATGAAAAACACCTCCAATAAACTTTTAAAACCATTCGTTACTAGTGTGACCAGAAGTAGCAAAATCATACGGATTCACTTTTCGCATTACTGTAATTCGGTTATTTAAGAACTTTCTGATCCACTCTTGGTCAATAGAAATGTAATTCATAAAAAAACGCTCAGAATAACATCCTCCTGAGCGTTTTACTAATGCTTCTTATATTTAGTTTAGGAGACTTTCCATGATAGGTAGTCGATCATATGTTTTATCGCAACCGGGATCGCTTCTTCCGATGGCTCAATTTTCGCGTCATGTAAGCCATGGTTCGTATCGACTCCTAGCCAAAACATAAAACCCGGAATTTCATCTAAGAAATAGCCAAAATCTTCGCCTGTCATTGCTTCGCGGCATTCAATGACATCAACGCCCGCCTTTTCTTGGCTGAATTCAAGGAACTCTCGAGTCAACGCATGCTCATTATACACTTGACGGTAATTCGCCCCATAATCAATGACAGCATCACATTCAAATCCAGCTTCAATTCCGTTTACTAATGCCTCTATTCTCGATTTAATCTTTGTCATGGATTCAATCGAAAGCGTTCGAATCGTTCCTTCAATTCGTGATTGTTCTGCAATAATGTTTTGCTTTGTGCCACCTGAAATTTTGCCAATCGTAACGACACCGGAATCAAGTGGATCAACGTTACGTGAAACAATGGTTTGTAATTGTGTTACGAGATGACTTGCTGCCACAACCATATCATTGGCCGTATGCGGATAGGCGGCATGTCCACCTTTTCCTTTTAAATCAATGAATAGTTCAGAAGTATTGGCAAATAGCAAGCCTTCACGCGTCGCAATCGTCCCTACCGGATATTCTGGCGCAATGTGTAGTGCAACGATCATATCTGGTTTCCATTCTTGGAAAATTTCTGTTTCCATCATCGGCTGGGCACCACCTGGCCCTTCTTCAGCCGGCTGAAACAGAAATAATAAGTCATCTTTTGGTTGGTGGTTCGCAAAGTGAGTTAGGATCCCAAGTGCTATCGTCATGTGCAAGTCATGACCACATGCATGCATATTGCCCTCATGCGTTGATTGGAAGGAATAGCTTGTCTGTTCACGAATGGGCAGTCCATCCATATCCGCACGATAACCTACCATTTTTGCCGGGTTCGTACCGTTCACTTTTACAAAAATACCCGTCTTCCACGTTTTCACTTCAATAGATTCTTTTGGTAACGTTTCAATATACTCTAGAAGGAACGCTTGTGTTTTCACTTCTTCAAAGCCTAGTTCAGGGATCTGATGAAGCTTTCTACGAATGGTTAGAAATGGATCAACTACACTCATTTGGCAACCTCTTTTTTAATTGCATTTAAATTTTTTTCAAAGGCTACTATGAAATCATCAATCTCTGCACGCGTTAACGTTAACGGCGGTAGCAGCCGCACGATCGTTTGTTGCGTGACATCAATCAGGTACCCTTCATCTAACATTTGCTTTTGGAATTGTTTAACGTTTGCTGCTGTTTCTTTCGTTGCAATCCCAATCATCATTCCTATACCCCGGATATCTTCGATTAGCGCTGGGTAACTTTCCTTAAGATGAAGCAACCGTCCCCATAAGTAATCAGCATGTTCCTTGCCAGCTTGCAACTGTCCTTCATGTAAGAGGACATCGAGGACCGTATTACCAAGTGCAGCACTTAGCGGCGATGGTGCAAAGGTTGTTCCGTGGTCACCAGGCTGAAACAGATTTGCAAGTTTCTCACCAGAGATCAATCCCCCTAATGGCAGGCCTCCACCAACGCCTTTGGCAAATAAAATCAAGTCAGGTGTGATGTTCGAATGTTGATAAGCAAATAATTTTCCAGTTCGACCAATTCCTGTTTGAATTTCGTCAATCCCGAATAGGACTTGATGCTCTTTACAAAGCTTTTCAATCCCTTGTAAGTAATCTGCTTCTAGCGGAACAATTCCACCAGATCCGAGCACAGGCTCCATCAAAATTGCTAATGGCTTTTTCGTTTTAAAAAGCTCTTCGACTTGCTCTAAATCACCAGGGTCCACCTCATAGACAGGTGTCGATGTCACCGGAAAGTCTTGATACACATTTGGCTGTCTGGTTAGCTTAAGTGCCCCTAAAGTCCGTCCGTGGAAACTCTTCTTTAAAACGACAATCCCATCACGGTCGCTCTCTAGCGTTTGCTTCCATTTATGAATCAGTTTTAACGCCGCTTCGGTTGCTTCTGCGCCTGAATTAACAAAAAACACTTTGCCAGGAATTGAATTCTCAACAAGCGTTTTTGCTAATGTAATCGCAGGAGGGTTCAAAAACACATTAGATATGTGTAAAAACTTCTCACCTTGATCTTTAATTGTTTTTACAATTGCCGGATGTGAATGCCCTAAAATATTGACCGCTAAACCTGTAAATAAATCTAGGTAAGCTTTACCATCCACATCATACAAATGATTGCCGACACCACGTTCAATGGCAATCGGCAATCGGTTGTACGTCGACATGATATAGGTTTGATCGAGGCTTTTCCAGTCAGTCATGTTCATGCCTCCTTCATATCAATCACGAATTAGTTATCTTCATTCAAACGACGAAGTTCTGTTTTAATCTCTGTCTTCCCTTTTGTCTGTTCATCAATTTCTTTAATGACACGTGCTGGCGTACCTGCTACAACCGTATTCGGAGGAACATCTTCTGTTACAATCGCACCGGCTGCAACAACTGCCCCTTTCCCAACAGTTACTCCTTCAAGGATCACACAGTTTGCTCCAACAACTACGTCATCTTCTACAATAACAGGCTTCGCTGATGGTGGCTCAATCACACCTGCTAGGACAGACCCTGCACCAATGTGACAATTGTTTCCTACTGTTGCACGTCCCCCCATAACAACGTTCATATCAATCATTGTACCTTCACCAACTACAGAGCCGATGTTGATTGATGCTCCCATCATGATGACCGCATTTTTCCCAATTTCCACTTGGTCACGAATAATCGCACCAGGCTCAATACGTGCTTGAATGTTCTTCATGTCAAGCAAAGGAATGGCAGAGTTACGGCGATCATTCTCAACGACGTAGTCCTCAATTTTTGCTTCATTTTCTTTTAGTGCTTGTTCGATCTCTTTCCATTCACCGAAAAGGACACCTGTATTTCCAGTTACAAACGTCTTTGTCGATTCACCAAAGGTAAGTCCTTCTAATTCACCTTTAATATGTACTTTTACTGGTGTTGATTTTTCACTATTTGAAATAAATGAGATAATTTCATTTGCATCCATCATTTTCATGGGATTGCCTCCTTCTTAATATGTAAATGTTTTTTTCTTCTATACCATGATAGTTATTCCAATTAAAAAATGCAATCATAAGTACGAAAACACTCACAATTGTTCGAATCATTATCATAGCACCTTCGATTTTACCATGAATGCTCACTTTCCTCTACGAATTGCTAAAAAAGAATTCCACCTTTAAATGCTTTTTACATCATGAATCCTAAGAGCCAAGCACGTTTGTGACATTCTCCCACAAGAAGATTAGCCTGATCACTAAGCAGGAATTTGCCATATTTTAGCGAATTTCTAATTATGTATAACTATTTTAAAAAGGGGATGAACCGATGAGTTTTCATACTGCCGATTTATGTGATGATTACCGTGATGAACTAAAGTTAGCTGATCCGCTCTTTAATCAATTTGGTAAGAAGAGAAATTTTTCTGGACCGATCGTAACAGTCAAAGTGTTTGAAGACAATGTTTTAGTAAAAAAAGCACTTGAAACGATTCCATCAGGAAGTGTACTTGTTGTAGATGGTGGGGCTTCACGTCGTTGCGCACTTATGGGAGATAACTTAGCTGAAATTGCAGTTAAGAGAAAGCTTGCTGGTGTGATCATTAATGGGTGTATACGAGATTCAGGAGAGATCAATGAGATGGACATCGGCGTCTTCGCCTTAGGGACAAACCCGTTTAAAAGTATAAAAGAAGGGAAAGGATACGAAAACCTGTCCGTACAATTTGCCGGAGTGGATTGGTCTCCTGGCCAATATGTTTATGCTGATGAAGATGGTATTTTGCTCGCTGAACGAAAATTAATCTAACGAAAAATATTGTTGAACGTTGAATATTGTAATAGAACAGAGGTGGTATAACCACCTCTGTTTATAGAACACATCGGACAACACCTATTCTCACACAAAAAAAAGACTCCGCGATCAAAACGGAGTCTTTCTATAATATATGATGAGATGAGAGAGATAATCAATCGTGATTACTTTTGGAATTGCGCTTCTTCTGTTGAACCTTTAAGTGCTGTTGTAGAAGAAGTGCCACCAGAAACAACTTGAGAAACTTCATCAAAATACCCTGTACCAACTTCACGTTGGTGACGTGTTGCTGAATATCCTTTTGCTTCACTAGCAAACTCAGCTTGTTGAAGCTCAGAGTATGCACCCATTCCACGAGTTTTGTAGCCGTGAGCAAGTTCAAACATGCTATGGTTAAGAGCATGGAAACCAGCAAGCGTAACGAATTGGAACTTGTAGCCCATTTTACCAAGTTCAACTTGGTATGTTTCAATCGTATCTTTATCAAGGTTTGCTTCCCAGTTAAATGAAGGTGAGCAGTTATAAGCAAGCATTTTGCCTGGGAATTTCGCATGAATCGCATCAGCAAATTTTTGTGCTTCTTCAAGACTTGGTTTTGATGTTTCACACCAGATTAAATCAGCATATGGCGCATAAGCTAACCCACGTGCAATCGCTTGATCGATACCAGCATTTGTACGATAGAATCCTTCTGGCGTACGCTCTCCTGTAATAAACTCGTGATCTGTCGGATCTACATCTGAAGTAATTAAGTCAGCAGCATCCGCATCTGTTCTTGCAACTAGAAGCGTTGGAACACCACTTACATCTGCAGCTAGTCGAGCAGCCGTTAAGTTACGTACCGCTGTTTGCGTTGGGATTAATACTTTACCACCAAGGTGACCACATTTTTTCTCAGAGGCCAGCTGATCTTCAAAGTGAACGCCAGCAGCGCCTGCTTCAATCATACCTTTCATTAGTTCGAATACGTTTAATTGACCACCGAATCCAGCTTCAGCATCAGCAACGATCGGAGCAAAATAATCAATGTCACCTTCTCCTTCAAGGTGTTGAATTTGGTCTGCACGTTGTAATGATTGATTAATCCGTTTTACGACTTGAGGTACACTGTTTGCAGGATACAAGCTTTGGTCAGGATACATTTGTCCAGCTAAGTTTGCATCTGCCGCCACTTGCCAGCCACTTAAGTAGATCGCCTTAAGGCCAGCTTTTACTTGTTGTACCGCTTGCCCACCTGTTAAGGCACCTAGTGCGTTTACAAATGGTTCTTCATTAATTAACGTCCATAACTTTTCCGCTCCACGACGAGCAAGTGTATGTTCAATTTGAACAGAGCCTCGTAAGCGAATGACATCTTCAGCTGAATATGGTCTTTCGATGCCATTCCAGCGTGAATCATTTTCCCAGCTTTCTTGTAATTTTCTAGCTTCCTCTTGAATGTTTACGTTTGTCATAATACTCCATCTCCCTTTTTTGAAATTAAATGATTCCCCTCTACATTCAGTCCCGACGACTACAATAGCTTTCACGCGATCGTCTGCATTAAACATTTAGCTTATCAGCTGGCCAATCACACGAAATCTCCTAATCTGAGCAATCACCCCTACCTTCAACTTAATGGTATGTAGTAAATTTCTTTCTCGCTGTGTTAATACAGTGTTTTTATTTCTGGTATTATAATATAACAGACTTTTGTAAAATACAACCACTTTTTAGAATTTTCTCATCTTTAAATAAAAGTTTAAATATTCAGATAATAAACCGATTGTTAGGTCTCTCACTTCTTCCTTGTATTAAATAGTAAACTATGTTACTTTGTTGTTAACTTAAAAGATGACCACTAGGGGTGCCATCGTGCTGAGAGAGGCCTTCGCCTTAACCCTTAACCTGATCTAGATAATACTAGCGTAGGGAAGTGGATGGGATACATCGTACATCGATCAATGGTTTTCTGAATAGATTGACATTGGTCCATGTCCAATTGTTAAACCAAACCACTCCTTATGTTGGAGTGGTTTTCTTTTTGGTTTATAGCCATAGCAACATTAAATCTCCCAAGAACCTACATACTACAAACTCATAACAAACAAAAAGGAGTGAAACATATGAAACAGACGATTGACCCCCATCAGGTTCAACGGGAAGTAGACAACAGAAAAGATGAACTACTTGAGCTCGTTCAGGCATTAGTGCGCTATAAAACACCAAGTCCACCCGCTCGCAACACTGTAGCTGCTCAAACATACATTGCCTCCTACCTAGAAGACCTCGGCTTCTCTATTGATAAATGGGATGTATACAAAGGAGATCCTAACGTAGTCGGAACATTAAAAGGGACAGAACCTGATTACTACAATAGCCTCATTATTAATGGTCATATCGATGTTGCTGAAGTTGATGATAGTGAAGGCTGGAACACTGACCCTTTCGATCCCGTGATTAAAGATGGCAACATCTATGGACGCGGAACTGCAGATATGAAGGCTGGAAAAGCCGCTTCGCTATTTGCGATTAAACTTCTTAAGGAAGCAGGTGTCAAACTGCCAGGGGATCTTATCTATCAATCTGTCATCGGCGAAGAAGTTGGAGAAGCAGGAACATTGGAATGTTGCCGCAGAGGTTATGATGCCGATTTTGCGGTTGTCGTCGACACATCTGACTGTCACATCCAAGGTCAAGGCGGTGTAATCACGGGATGGATTACTGTTCAAAGTCCGAAAACCTTTCACGATGCAACAAGAAGAAACATGCTTCATGCCGGCGGAAGCTTGTTTGGAGCAAGCGCGATTGAAAAGATGATGAAAATTATTGAAGGGTTACAATCGCTAGAACAGCATTGGGCGGTAACAAAATCATACCCAGGGTTCCCTGCTGGAATGAATACCATTAACCCAGCTGTCATTGAAGGTGGTAGGCATGCAGCATTTATTGCCGACAAGTGTTCCCTATGGATTACCGTCCACTTCTATCCTGATGAAAATCATGAGGACATTATTAAAGAAATTGAAGAGCATGTTTTGAACGTTGCCGCTGCTGATCCATGGCTACGCGAACACCCTCCGACATTTGATTGGGGTGGTCAATCAATGATTGAAGATCGCGGAGAGATCTTTCCTTCATTAGCGATTAATAACGAGTGGCCTGGGCTTAAAACACTTGCTTCATCACACCAACACTCAACAGGTACTTTACCAACTATTGGGATGTCACCTACTGTCACTGATGGCGGCTGGTTAGCTGAAGCCGGCATTCCGACTGTCATCTATGGGCCTGGTGATTTGCAGAACGCACACGCAGTTAATGAACATGTCCCGATTGACCAACTTCTTCAGTTTACAAAAGTAATGATTCAATTTATCTATGAGTGGTGTCATACAAAAAAATCTAAACATAATTAGGAGTGATTACGATGAAATTTTCAGACCGACTACATAAAAGTGCAGAAACCGTATGGAGAAAGAGCCATGATCACCCCTTTGTCCAAGGCATCGGCCATGGTACTTTAGATGTTGACAAATTCAAATTTTTTATGCGTCAAGATTATCTTTATCTCATCGACTATTCTCGCTTGTTTGCCCTTGGTAGTTTAAAAGCACATGACCTTAAGACCATGTCGACATTTGCGAAATTACTTGATGCAACCTTAAATATTGAAATGGATCTTCACCGCGAATACGCGAAGAGACTTGGGATCAGTAAAGAAGAATTGGAAGAAACGAAGGCGGCACCCATAACACTTGCTTATAGCGGTTATATGTTAAACATCTCCCAACGCGGATCATTAACGGACTTAATCGTAGCCGTACTTCCCTGCACATGGAGCTATTTTGAAATTGGAAAAGAATTAAGTAAAATCCCTGGAGCTAGCGATCACGAGCTTTATGGTGAATGGGTAAAGATGTACGCTTCAGAAGATTTCGAAGAATTAGCCGTGTGGTTAATTGATTTAATTGATGAATTAACAGTAGGTGCAACTGAAAAAGAACTTGCTAGACTCGAAGAGATCTTTTTAACAACAAGTCGCTATGAATATATGTTTTGGGATATGTCTTATAAACAAGAAATGTGGCCAACAGATGAGTAAACAGGCTCTTGCGTTTGAGAACGTATCATTCTCTTACGAACCACAGCAAAAACAAACCTCTTCCCTAGTTCTCGATTCACTTGCACTTTCAGTTAATGAAGGTGAATTTATTAGCTTGCTTGGTCCAAGTGGCTCTGGGAAAAGTACGATTTTTCGGTTAATTACAGGCCTTGAACAACCTACTGCTGGTACAATCTCGCTTCATAATGAGGTTTCATCAAACCGCTTAGGAAAAGTCGGTTATATGCCACAACAGGACCTACTGCTTGAGTGGCGAACGATCTTAGAAAATGCTACCTTACCACTCGAACTAAAAGGCACAAATAAAAAAGAAGCAAAACAGCTAGCCAAACAACATTTACAAGATTTTGGGCTTAATGGCTATGAAAATCATTATCCACAAGCTCTATCAGGAGGGATGAGACAGCGTGTCTCTTTTCTACGTGCGATGCTAAGTGGTAGCAACATACTGCTACTTGACGAACCATTTAGTGCACTAGATGCGATGACCCGCTTAACCATGCAAGAATGGCTGCTTGAACAATGGGAAAAGACAAAGAAAACCATTATCTTCATTACTCATGATGTTGATGAAGCATTATTGCTATCTGATCGTATATTCCTCTTCTCCGCTCGACCCATTTCAAGCTATGAAGAGATACACGTCCCACTAAAGCGACCACGAACAATCGAAAAAATGAGCGAGCCGACTATGGTTGAATTAAAGCGGGAATTGTTGCAGCAACTACGAAAACAGGTGAAATTATGAAACCACTTCAAAATTATTGGCTCTCAATCATTCTCGTACTCGTACTTATTACGCTATGGGAGATTAGTGCTAGCATCTATGATAAAACCTATATTCTACCGACACCTAGTGCAATCCTTGAAAAAATGATTGAATTAAATGATGTGCTATTATTCGTTCATCTACCGGCAACCTTACAAGTGATTGTGATCGGTCTATTGATCTCGATTGTCTTTGGCGTCTCCCTCGCTGTTTGGATGAACCAAAGCACGCTCGCTGAAAAAACATTTTTTCCGATCGTTATCGCATCGCAGACGATACCAATTATCGCACTTGCTCCGATTTTCGCACTATGGTTTGGGTATTCCATCTGGAGTAAAGTCGTTGTCACCATTTTGATTACCTTTTTTCCAATTACGGTCAGCACCTTTGATGGACTGCGTTCGACAAGCAAAGATGTCACGGAACTTTTGAAAACAATGGGAGCAACGAAAAAACAAATCTTTCTAAAAGTTCAAGTTCCATCAACCCTCCCCTATTTTTTCTCGGGATTAAAAATTGCGGTCACCTTAAGCGTCATCGGTGCAGCGATCGGTGAATGGCTTGGGGCTAACGCAGGGCTTGGTTACTTTAGTCGCAGGATGATGACCCAATTTGATGGAGCTGGTGTTTTTGCACCGATTGTTTGGTTATCGATCTTAGGGATTGGATTATTTTTACTAGTAAAAGCTTTAGAAAAAATCACCTTAAAATGGAGGAAACATTCATGAAAAAACTATCAACCTTTTTATTTTCTCTCTCACTTGTCCTTGGTCTAACAGCTTGCGGGGGAGACGAAACGGATAACGAAGCCGTCGAACCAAATCTTGACAATGATAACGAATCGACTGAAACGTCGCAAAATGAAGCTAGTGAATTAAGCGAGCTTGAAATCATGTTAGACTGGTATCCAAACGCCGTTCATTCCTATATCTACACGGCACTTGAAGAAGGTTATTTTGAAGATGAAGGGCTTGACGTATCGGTCGTCTTCCCCGCTAACCCGACTGATCCAATTAATTTGGCTGCCTCGGGCGGTGTCACATTAGGAATTACGTATCAACCAGATGTGATCATGGCACGCGCGACCGACGTTCCTGTGGTCTCGATTGCATCAATTGTACGGTCACCATTAAACCATATGATGGTATTAGCTGAAAGTGACATCAAGTCTCCTGCCGATCTTGAAGGAAAACAAGTCGGATACCCTGGTATTCCTGTCAATGAACCACTTCTAAAAACGATGGTGGAAACAGATGGTGGAAACTTTGAAGACGTAGAAATGATTGATGTTGGCTTTGAACTCGGGGCTGCGATTGTGAGCGAACGCGTCGATGCTGTTGTTGGTACATATATCAACCACGAGTTTCCAGTGCTTGAACACCAAGGCCATGACATTCGCTATTTTAATCCTGTTGATTTTGGTGTTCCTGAGTTTTATGAGTTAGTAATCGTCACAAATGAAGATACACTTGAGGACGAAAAAGAAAATATTGAGGCCTTTTGGCGAGCAGCAACAAGAGGCTATGAATTTATGAAAGAGAACTCAGAAGAAAGCTTGAACATTCTCTTCGACAACCAAGATCAAGCAAACTTCCCACTCGTTCGAGAGGTTGAAGAGCAAAGTATCGAAATTTTACTAGACATGATGGAGACGGATACTGAACCGTTCGGAAGTCAAACAAAAGATTCATGGCAAGAAACCATTGATTGGTTAAGTGACGCAGGGCTTATTGAAGACGAGCCAAACGTTGATGACATATTTATTAATCTAGATTAAGTCTAACGAACGACCATTATGCCACTGGGATCATCACCAAATGGCAAGTGGTCGTTTCCTATTGGTTATAACCCTCCGTTGGTAACCAATCTTCACAACAAGTATACATTACTTATTTCCATCAATGTCAAAGTTCGGTTATAATAAAAGAAACATCCATCCATGGGCACTGCCCCTGGTGGGTTGTTAATGTTTAGATGTCAGTGAAAGGAATGGTAATCATGAACTGGAATGAAGATGCTAAAGCATTTTTAGAAGAGTTAGTCGAACCGATCCCTGTATTCGTTCGTCCAATGGCAAAAAAGGGGATCGAAAAGAAAATCACCGAACTTGCAGAAGGTGACGAGATCACAAAAGAAGATGTTATCCGTGGATACATACTAGGCTCAACAGGGAAGATGCAACAAAAAGCGATCGAAACATTAAAAAGCAAAGACATCGACCTAACACCATACGAAGACCTACTTCCATAACAAATGCAACAGCGACATAAGGGCTACCCGAAATGATTGCTAACTCGGGCAGCCCTGCTTTGTTGACTGAGGACTGAGGTTTAGATCAGTACCCCTACAGCTACGACCACCAACTCATCATTGATTATGATTAGGTAAAGTCCCACCTACCAACGAAACAACAAGAATCATGGTAAAAAAAGCGTTCTTGAACAGTTCGTTCCGTGATTAACGAGCAAGCACTGTTCCGCTTCCCTTTTCAACCTCAACCGCATGCTTCTCAACTTTGATCATTTGCAACATCAAATACGAAGTAATAGCTAAGATGAGGATCGCACCAATGACAACCCCAGCCCAATGACCAATATTCCAAAAAATACTTAAATAAAAACTACCAAGACTCCCCCCAAAATAGTAGGATGTCAGATAAAGACCAGATGCGCTAGCTTTCCCAAATTGAGCATATTTACTAACCCAAGCACTCGAACAGGAATGAGCAAAAAAGAAGCCAAAACTTAGACCGAGCAAACCGAGTACAATGACCCAAAGGTTTGAAACGAGTGTCAACAGTGTACTGACAACCATAATTAAAATTCCAATCCCGATACAATGAGACTGCAGTAGCTTTTGTGAGACTTTGCCAGCCAGTGTTGAACTGAACGTACCTGCAAGATAAGTAATAAATAGAAAACCTAAAATCGTTGTTGACACGTAAAAAGGGTCCCCACTCAATAAGTACGTGATGAAATTATAAATGCCAACAAAAATAAAAAAATGAAGACCTCCGACAAGGTATGCCAACCGTAATGTTCGGTTTTTTAAATGAAGTTTATATTCAGTTACAGCCGATTTCCAATCAAACGATTTCCGCTTGAAATGCTTAGATGACGGTAACAGCAGCATAAATGCTACTAAAGCGACTAAACTTAAAACTCCCATCACTAAGAAAGCAATCCGCCAATCATACCAATCCGTGACCATACCACTAACCATTCTCCCACTCATTCCACCGATGCTATTAGCACTAATATGGATCCCAATTGCAAGTGTTAAGGCACGCGCGGCAAACTCTTCCCCAATATAAGCCATTGCCACTGTCGGAATTCCCGCTAGGGCAACTCCTTGCAAGACCCGGAGAACTAGTAACATTTCAAAATTAGGAACAAACGCAATTGAAACAGTGACGACCGAAGAGATGATCATCGCAATGACGATGATTTTCTTCCTACCAATGGCGTCAGATAATGCACTATAAAAAAAGAAACTAACACCTAATGAAAAAAGTACTAATGACACCGATAAACTTGAAACAGCAGGCGATAACGCAAATTCATCTGTGAACACCGGTAACAACGGTTGAGCGTAATAAACATTAGCAAAAATGACAAAAGAAGCAATACCCAAAGCAATCGTTGCCCGCCAAAACTGTTTCGTTTGTAACTCAATCATGTTATTCACCCTTCTTTCTATCCATGCTATCATGGTATCAGGCTTAAGATCATAAATAAAATATATTATTTTTATACAAATGATAAATTTAAGTTATTAGAGGTGAGTTTGATGGAGTTCAGACAGTTACAGTTCTTTTTAGAAGTGGCTAAACAAGAAAGCTTTACGAAAGCAGCGAAAGAACAATTAGTTGCACAACCAGCAATTAGCAAATCGATTCAAAACCTCGAAAATGAGTTGGGTGTATATTTATTTAATCGTCGAGATAAAAGGGTTGTATTAACTACTGAAGGCAAGCGGTTCCTTTCACATGCAAAGGCCATACAGGAGCAGGTAGAGGCAGCAAAATTAGAAATGGAGGAGTTTCGTGGATTCGAAAAAGGGGAAGTGACGATTGGACTCCCCTCCATGGCAGGCTCTTATTTTTTCCCAAACATTATCGTAGATTTCAAATCCATTTACCCACACCTTAGTCTGTCTATCGTCGAAGCAGGAACCAAAAAAATTCAGGCAATGATCGAAGAGGGGGAAATTGATATGGGGGTTATAATCATTGATGAGCACACACCACACACACTTGAACTCCTCCCTTTTTTAAGCGAAGAGATGGTCGTCTGCGTCCCTGTCACACATAAACTAGCCAATCAAGCGACAATGACCTATGAACAACTAGCAAATGAACCTCTCGTGCTCTTTAAAGAAGGGTACTATCAACGTGACATAATTTCTGAGGCAGGTAAAAAATCGAATATCACACCAACCGTCAGCCTCGAAACAAACCAAATTTCACTCACGAAGTCGTTAACGAGGAAAGGACTCGGGATTACTCTTTTCTTAAAAATGGTCATTAGTGATGACGACGATCTTGTTCCCGTTTCCCTCGACCCTCCACGTTTTTTACAGTTGGGACTTGCTTGGAAAAAGAGATCTTACCTTTCGAAAGCGAATCAAGCGTTTATCGATTTTTTAATGGAACAAACCAATCAATAATACTAATGAGATTGAACGTTTGCCTCGCTATATTAGCGGGCATTCGTCCTGTCCTTTTGCCCCCATCAGGTGTTTCAATTCTTTTAAACAGAGTATTCAATACTAGTCATATAATCAATAAGAAAAGGCTAGGACAAAGAATTGTTTTTCATTTTGTCCCAGCCTCGGTTTAACTAGTTTTGTGCCGACACCTTCTCTCACTTATTCTATCTTTTTTAATACATAGTGCACGAGCTTTTCCCAGAGACGCCACGGCAAAATTGTTTTAGCCAAAATTGTTATTTTAACTCCCTTACCTACAGGATAGCGAAGTTTCGGTCTTTTCGCCGTTGCCACCCTTACTAATGTTCTGATCACTTCCTCACGGTCACCGAAGTTGTCTTTACGGCGTTCAACAGCACGCTCCAACCTCTCAAATAGCGAATAATAAGGCGATGATGGCGATGCAGAGGCACTAGCAACCCTTTTTCCGGAACTCCAAATCTTTGTCTTATAGGATCCAGGTTCAAGTAAACAAACATCAATGCCAAAAGGCATCACTTCTAAACGTAAACTTTCACTATAACCTTCTAGTGCATGCTTTGATGACCCATATGCGGCAATGCCTGGGTAAGAAACCTTGCCACTAATACTACTCATATTTATGATACGACCGTATCCTTGCTCTCGCATCCATGGGAGAATTTCATTCGTTACGGCAATCACTCCAAACAAATTCGTCTCAAATTGAGTTCGCCACTCACTAATCGTGAGATCTTCTGCAAAACCAGCAAATGCAAAGCCTGCATTATTAATTAACACATCGATCGAACCAACTTCGATCATAACAGATTCAATCGCTTCCTTTACCTGCTGATGGTTAGTGACATCGAATTCAACGAGAATCATTTGTTCTTTCAATTGTTTTTGTTTCATTTCTGCGAGCAATTCGTTTGCACGTGATAAACGTCGTACCGCAGCAATCACAACAAAGCCGTTTTTAGCAAATGACACTGCCGCATCCCTGCCAAAGCCGCTTGCAGCTCCTGTAATTAATACGACTGGAGATGTTTTCTTATTCATTCTTTATGTAACCACCTCAGTAATAAAGACTGTGGTCGCTTTGGCTAGATCGAGTTCTTTTATTTCATAGTCATCGGCACTACCATGAATCTTGTACGTCCTCACGATAGGGCGTTGTGGAAGACCTGTATGTTGCCCAACAACAACTCCTGTCTCTCCTGTTGATAGTTTGACTTGACTACCAGTAGGATAAAACGCCACCGCACGCAAAAAGCGCCACACAACTGGATGCGAGAAACGAATGTTGGTTAACCCCATAATTTCCTCACACGCTTCGTACGGATGTAACCGTCGAGCCCCAGTTTCAGATGAAATCAAGTTATCATAATGATTTGTCACTGCAACAATCTTTGATAACACATGAATATCTTTATCACCTAACTGCCGCGGGCTTCCACTACCGTCAACGTGCTCATGATGCGTTAACGCAATATGAGCAGATAATGTACTAATCTCTTTGTTCTTTCGTAACAAATTGAAACCTTTCCATGTGTGGTCATTAAGGTCACCTTGCCCATCATTCCCTTTTGCAGTTGAATCATTATCAATAACTTTGCCGATATCATGAAGCAATGCCCCAATAGCTAATTCTTGGAGCTTCGTTCGATCTAGACCAACCTTTAAGCCAATAATCACAGACATGATACAAACATTAACAGAATGAACAAACAACTCATTATCTTCCGTGCGTATATCTGTTAGTGTGATAAGGAGGTCTTGATTTTCAAAAATCTCATCAATAATCGATTTTATCGTTGTTGTAATCGCCTTTCCATTCAACTGTTGGTGTCCATTTTGAACATATTGATAGGATTCAGACAAAGTCGTTATAGCTTTGCGCTTCGTTTTCTCGGAAATAACTTCCTCCACTTCAATATCATTAAAACGGTCGTCTTTTAAATAAATTGCGTGAACACCCATATGGCGTAATTTCGAGAGCAAACCTATCGTCAATTGCACACCCTCATGAAGTAAAATCCGTCCATCACTAGCGTAGATGTTACGTCCTAAGTAATCTCCTTGCTGAACTTGATCAATGGCAGTATAAATCATCGTAATCATCCTTCATTTAATGAATTACCACCATTATAGATGAATAGAACGAGAAATTGAATCTTTCACTACCAAGTTAACGAAATCGTTGTCATTCACGATAACGATAACACAATTCGAAAGAATCTGAATTTTCATTTGCTGTTTACAAACAATTATAGTACGATGATTTTACCTTTGCTAACGTTATTCTATACTATCATCTATTGTACAAGTAGAAAGAGGTGAAAAAATGAAGAAATGGCATAAAGGTTGGTTAATTTTAGGACTGATCGTCTTATCTGTATTATCTTGCTTAGGTTTTGGTCGTTTTTCATTTGGTGCGATCTTGCCATTTATGAAAGAAGGTTTATCTTTAGATTATCGCGATACAGGGTTAATAGCCTCTTCGATTTTTTTTGGCTACCTAATCGCTGTAACGATTGTGGGTTTCTTTGTTATTCGTTTTACCGCTAAGGCCGTTATCGTTGTATCCTTAACGATCATTGCGCTAGCCATGGTGATCACCGCACAAGCACAAGGATTTTGGATGGCCTATCTCGGTTGTTTTTTAATCGGTATCGGGACTGGTGGAGCATATGTTCCATCTTTAGGCTTAATTGGTCAATGGTTTACACAAAAAAAACGTGGTATGGCGATGGGAATTGCGATGGCAGGTTCAGGAATTGGCATTGTATTTAGTGGTCTCATCGTTCCAGTTCTCGTTACTGAAAATGGCGTAGATGGTTGGAGAATCAGTTGGTATGTACTAGCAACCCTTATTATCGGGATTGCAATGTTGAACTTTTTTCTTTTACGCAATCGCCCCGAGGACGCCTCCCTTCAACCGATTGGCCCAAAAGAAACAGCTAGAAAGCAGAACGATACAAAATCAAATCAAATTGAAACAACGACAGTCTATCGTAATAAAACGCTATGGCTGATCGGACTAATTTACCTATTTTGGGGGTTTAGCTATTTAAGCTTTTCAACATTTTTAGTGGATTATTTAATTTCAGATCGCAGCTTTACTGACAATCGGGCAGGAACCTTCTTTGCAATTGGAGGGCTTGCTAGTATCATAAGTGGCTTTATTTGGGGCGCCGTCTCCGATCGTATTGGTCGAATGGCATCCTTATCGATTGTCCTTTTTATTCAATTCCTCGTCCTCCTGGGATTAAGCTTTACAACAAGCCCGTTCGTTATATTATCACTTATTATTAGTTATGGAATCACACTTTGGGGTGTTCCTACAGTGATGAATGCGAGCGTTGGTGATTATATCGCTCCATCATATGTGCCTGTTGCGATGGGATTTATTACATTATTTTTCAGTATCGGACAACTGATTTCACCGGTCATTACTGGTTATTTAATCGAGTTTAGCCAATCATATTTCAGCGCCTTCCTTCTCGCTACGCTTATCAGTTTCATCGCGTCCATTAGTGCCTATAAACTACACCGTAACGAAGTAAATCAAGCTACCATTGAGCTCGAGACAAAGTCTGTATCAATGAAATAAACCAAAGTGAGGAGCTAATCAAAAAAGCCCCTCACTTCTCTTATTTACATATTCCTTTTTACTTAGAATATAAACCAAGATCCGCTAAATAGACAGGTGAATCCAGTTATGCCATATTGAACGGACTGCTTGCGATATTTCTTTACCAAGTCTGGTTTTGATACGGAAAATGAGTACTTAAAATAATTCGCCATTGCAAAAAGTAATAATACACCTGCCATAATCAAGCCAAACTGAATACCTGCCACATACATTGATGATCCCTCCTTATGTTTTTTTAATGACGATGACTTTTTGTTGTCTTCAAGTATGATTTTGCTATCGAGTGAATTTCTGGTGTCCAAGAAGACAGCGAATGTATCATCGCTTTATTGACCTGCTGAACACCTTCATCATGATAATAATCATAATGGCGTTTGTTGTTTTCTATATTTTCTAAAAATTTAGTTAATTTGTCAAGGGCATCGCTTGCGTCATCTCCTCGTGCAATGATCTCACACTTTTCCCCTACTTTTGTCATGATCAATAAAGACATGACCCCTAATATACTTTTGCCATTGGACGTTTGATTATTTTTGGAAAAGGAAATACTACTCTCAAATTGATCTGCCAACATCACTAGTTCGATGACTTTATGAACCGTTAACCCTCTAAACATCGTGATTGTTGCTTTCCTCTCCATAGCTACCCCCCTTATTTTTTAAAAGAGCATGATTCATGTTCTTTAATTATAAGTTTATTATGCCAATTACCAATCTTCCATAAAATTGTTAGATCATCTCACACCTTTTTTAACAAAAAGCTGTCCAAAAAGAGGGTTACCCTCTATTGAACAGTTCTAAACATATATTTATATGTTTAACTATATTGCGGGCGCATGTTTTTACGTTTGTTTACCTGCTGCTCTGCATCTAGTGCTGCAATGGATCATCTGCTACCTTACTCCTCAACTATAAATTATGACTTACGTTTTGATTATTTCTACCTAAAACCGATAATAAATCTCGTAGAATATGATAAACTGTTCATAAAAAGAGAATTTGTTCGATTTACAATAACATTCTCTAAAACTATTCCGAACTGGGGGGAGCTCCTTTGTTATTATCAAAGGGAACAAAAGAACTAAAATTAGAAAACGAAAGGTTAAAAGAGAGAATTTCTGACCTTGAATCCTTATATGAAAAAAAGCATAACGAAACTGATCAACTTTTATCCGAGCTATCTGATAATTTACAAACGATTATATCTGACCATGAAAATGTCAATGATCAGCACGGGCAGTTACGTACGATTGTCAACACGATTAAAGACCGTTTTCATACAGTTGAAAACATTAGCAATGACTTAAGTGATAACTCACAACTTATGGCTCAAAAAGGACAATCGTTAATCCAATCAACAGATGAAATGGTTGTCAAATCAAATGAAGGTCAAGAGGCTGTAGAAAAAATCCAAGCTTTGATTACACGGCTAGGGGAAGAATCAAAAGAAACCGCAAACAGCATGTCTAAACTAGGATCCCGTTCAAAAGAGATTGAGGGGATCGTCAAAGTCATAAATGAAATCGCTGAACAAACCAACCTCCTTGCCTTAAATGCCTCAATTGAAGCTGCGAGAGCTGGGGAGCACGGTAAAGGCTTCGCAGTTGTTGCCAATGAAGTTCGTAAACTAGCTGAAAATACAGCCCAAAGCACCAAAAGCATTGATGAACTGATTAAACATATTCAAGTCGAAACCGAAAAAGCGATGAAAGACTCAACGAATACATTAACAGCCGTGAATGAAGGAATTGAACACAGCAATACAACATCAAAGAGCATTAACGAGATTTTAGAAGCGACTCAACTTGTTAAATCAGAAGTATCAGATGTACTCGAAACCATCCATTCACAAGAGCAATTAAGTACCGATACGATTAAAGAAATCCATGCCACAAAAGATACATTTGAAGAAGCCAATCAATTAATTATTAAACATATTGATGATGCAGCCCATGTCGATGAAAAGCTAAAAGATGGCGTCAATGAATTACGTCGAAAAGAAGACGAATAGACCTAAAAAACCTATTGATTTTAGTGCATCAATAGGTTTTTCTATAGATTTAATTTGATTCTTTCTCAGCTTCTGCTGTTAACGCTTCAAGATCAAAACCTTTCTCAACATACAAGCTTCGACTTGGGAAGGCAACAGAGACTCCCTCTTTTTCTAATATACCCATAATCTCTAAATTAACTGCTTCTTTTACAGCTAAATACTCTCCCCAGTTGGTCGTTTTCGTAAAGAAGTAAAGGAATAGATCTAGACTGCTATCGTTAAATTTATCAAATGTAACGAAAATGACTTCTTGGTCTATATCATCGCGCCCGCGAAGCATCTCTTCAATCTTATGGACACATGCTTCTACCTTTTCTTTCGGCGTTGAATACATCACACCAAGATGAAACGTAATTCGGCGTTTCCCCATTTGCGTCCAGTTGGTAATTGCTTCGTTTGCAAGGGTCGAGTTAGGGACTGTCACAACAGCATCGGCAAATGTTCTTATTTTGGTACTGCGAAATGTAATATCTTCGACGGTCCCCTCAACACTCGGTGTATGGATCCAATCTCCTTTTGCAAATGGCTTTTCTGTAATGATAATGATCCCGCCAAAGAAATTTCCGATCGTATCTTGAGCTGCTAGTGCAAACGCTAAGCCACCTAAGCCAAGACCGGCAACAAATCCATTTACATCATACCCCCATTCTCCGGCGATAATGCTCAAGAATAGTGCAACAATCAAAAACCGGGAGAATTTTGACAAAAATGGGATTAGCATGCTATCTCCGTCAAGATCCAGTTTAGCACCAACCTTTGCAAAGAAACTCGAGGACTCCGAGGCAAAATTATAAAGCCCCCAGCCGATACAGAGGATGATAATCGTTCGGTACAATTTCGTAATCCCTACCATCGTCTCAGCAGACAATGGTAAATAGAGTAAAGACAGGTATATCCCCACGAAAACAAAGAAGACCCGCAATGGCTTCTCAAACGCTAATAACACATTCGTAAACACATCTGTTGGGGCTTTCCGTGATAATTTAATAATTAGTTTAAAAATGTACCTTGTAAAAATCTTACGAAACACTAAAAATAAAATAAAAATCCCAAGAGCAATCCCAATATCAAACCAAGGAATAGCTAATAGATAGTCTTCAAACCACGTGTAATCCAATTGTAACCCTCATTCCATAATCATTTGTGCATGTCTTATTTTATCATTATCTCAAAAATGATTCATTTATCCAGTATTTTATTTCGGTAAGATCATGAGGGCACTATTAGTTACTATGTTTCCCACTTATAATTAGCTATTCCAAACGCCTCGCCTATATCCATAACACCAGTAGTAGAACCCTCATGATCAAGGTATCGAGAGGATTCAATAAGAAGTGTTTTTATTGCATCAGGTGTTGCAGAAGGAAAAGCCTCTTTAAGCAGAGCGATTGCTCCTGAACAAATTCCTGTCGCCATCGATGTACCAGATAGTGATAGATAGTTACGACCAATCATCTCCGTTGCTGCTGATACATTCGCCAGCGTTGATTCCGGTGCTAATAAACTAACAACATCAAACCCTGGGACAAGTACATCTGGCTTATCAAGTCCATCAACGGTTGGTGGCCGACTACTAAACCGAGCTAACGTATGCTCACGGAGATTAAGAGAGCCTTGATCATTCGTTGCCCCGACCGTGATAATTGTTGGTTCGATTCCTGGTGTAACAATTGAGCCACCAGTTCCAGAGTTACCAGCAGCAGCGACGACAACAACCCCACTTATCCATGCTTTTCTGCATGCAGCCGTAAGTGGGTCATGCCTATAAGAGGTAGAAGGATTCGCACCAAGAGAGACATTCATAATTTGAATTCCATAGCGACTACGGTTTTCAATGACCCAATCAATTCCTGCAATAATAGAGGAAATTGTACCTCCCCCTTGTTTATTAAGAACTTTCACTCCAATGAGATTTGCTCTAGGTGAAGGGCCTCTATACGTACCGTTTGAACTCCTTCCATTTCCTGCAGCACACCCGGCAACATGGGTGCCGTGTCCATGATCATCATAAGCCTCACTTCTATCATTAATAAAATCTTTAAAAGCAATCAATCGATTTGTTGGAGTGATCAAATCACGATGAGGGTATATACCGGTATCTAGAACTGCAATCCCAACATCGTTACCTGTCACCCCAACCCTTTGCCCTACATTAACCGCTCCAATCGCAGGCGTTGCCACATCTAACACCGCTTTTACTGGATAATCAAAACAAATATATTGAATATCTGGGTGTCGCTGCAGATCTTCTATCGTTGTTCTACAATAGCTACCCGTCATCATTTTTAAGCCACGTAGTGAAGATCGATGTTGATCTCTCTTCCTTAAGCGACAATAATCGTTTATATGACAAGAAGAGACAGTGTCTTTTAATGTGATGACGACGGGAATAACCTCCGCCTCATTATGAGATAGCATCTGCATGACCTTTTTATCCGTCTTCATACTAGCCTCCTTCCCCCGTATCTTAAATGTTTTGACATACATCTCGAGGGATCATAAATTATCTTCTTTTTATACCATGCAATGAATAGCCATATGGAAACGGTCAGAAGCGGAAACAACAGATTCCTTCTATTCTCGAATAGAAAACAAAAAAAAGGCTCCAAAGGTATACTTCTCACCTATGGAACCTATCTAAAGAATGTTAAACCATGACTTTACATATATTATTTGAAAACTCAACAGGATCTTCTACTGGCAATCCTTCAATCATACATGCTTGATTATATAATAAGTTTGTATAAAGCTTAACTTTCCCCTTGTCATTTTCAAACGCCTCTTTCACCGAATGAAACACATCGTGCCCTGTATTAATTTCTAATACCTTATCTGCCTTGATATGTTGGTTATCAGGCATCGCCTGAATCACTTTTTCCATTTCAATACTCACGTCACCTTCACTCGCCAAACAAACCGGATGATTTTTTAATCGCTTCGAAACACGCACATCCTTGACTTTGCCTGCTAGTGTTTCTTTCATGAGATCAAATATTTCTTTGTACTCTTCTGCTTCAGCTTCTGTATTCGCATCGTTTTCATCAGCTTCAATCCCTAAATCCCCACTTGCAACGGATTTGAATTCTTTATCTTTGTAACTCATCAACACCTTAATCGCAAACTCATCGATATCTTCGGTGAAATAAAGAATCTCATAACCTTTATCTGCAACTAGCTCTGTTTGTGGTAGTTTTTCGATACGGTCATACGATTCACCCGTTGCATAATAAATATACTTTTGGTCGTCAGACATTCTTGACACATACTCATCTAGCGTCACGAGTTGCTTTTCTGTTGACGAATAGAACATCAGTAAATCTTGAAGAACATCCTTGTCACTACCAAAGTTGCTATACACACCAAATTTTAATTGGCGTCCAAACGATTCATAGAACTTTTTATAGTCCTCTCGTTCATTTTTCAGCAATCGCTGCAATTCACTTTTAATTTTATTTTTAATGTTTTTGGCAATTTGCTTTAATTGACGATCGTGTTGAAGCATTTCACGGGAAATATTGAGCGATAAATCCTCTGAATCAACCATACCTTTGACAAAGCTAAAGTAATCCGGGAGTAAGTCCGCACATTTATCCATAATCAATACGCCATTTGAATAAAGCTCTAAGCCTTTTTCATACTCCTTCGTATAATAATCAAAAGGAATCGTCTCAGGGATAAATAAAATCGCATTATAACGTAGCATTCCATCGACGCTAATATGAACATGTTTTATCGGCTTGTCAAACCCATAGCGTTTCTCTTGATAAAAGTTCTCGTAATCTTCATCGGTGAGCTCACTTTTGTTTTTTCTCCAAATCGGAACCATACTATTGACGACTTGTTCCTCTCGAACTTCTTCGTACTCATCATCGCTACCTTCTTTTTTCTTTCTTGTTGTCACATCCATTTTTATTGGGTAGCGGATGAAATCGGAATATTTTTTTACAATCTGTTGCAGGCGATGTTCCTCTAGGTATTCATCAAAGCGCTCATCTTCGCTATTTTCTTTTACCTTCAATATCACTTCTGTTCCGACTTCATCCTTTTGCGTCTGCTCAATCGTATAGCCTTCTTCTCCGGTTGATTCCCATTTATAAGCAACATCACTGCCTAAAGGTTTACTGATCACAGTGACCGTATCTGCTACCATAAAAGCAGAATAAAAACCAACACCGAATTGACCAATAATATCGTATCCATCTTTTAATTCTGTCTCGTTTTTGAATGCTAGTGAACCACTCTTTGCAATCGTCCCAAGGTTATTCTCAAGTTCCTCTTCTGTCATTCCAATACCGCTATCAATAATCTTTAACGTTCGATCTTCCTTATCCGCAACCACTTTTATGTAGTAATTATCTTGATCAAAGACGAGCGAATCATCTGTAAGTGCTTTGTAATAGATTTTATCAATTGCATCACTCGCATTTGAAATTAACTCACGCAAAAAAATTTCACGATGGGTGTAAATGGAGTTGATCATCATTTCTAATAGTCTCTTTGATTCTGCTTTAAATTGTTTTTGGACCACGTAAATCTCTCCTTCCAGTGTATACCTCTATTGATTCCGAAGTACTGCTAGCACTCGATAAACCCAAGTGCTAATCACATATTTTATTTATCATAAAGCAGTAATAGTGTCAACACCTAGTACTAGTAGACACTTAGCACTGGACAAGAAATTCCATGAATTTACCATTCCACCTCCCCATACTAAAAGCAATCGCAAACATAGTCTGTCACTATAAGGGTTTTCCCTTAATAAAAATTTCTTGGAGGGATGATAATGTTCGACATCGATGTAAAAAAAGTAAAGAAAGTGATTGAAGACTTGCAGCAACAAATGCAAGATCAAAAGCAGTGGCAAGAGCAGTTACAAAAACAACTTCAAGAACAGCTGCAGGTGCAAAAACAGCTTCAAGAGCAACTTCAGGCACAACGACAAAATCAAAAACAAGTTGATAAGGACGATATCAAGTTCGGTGATATCGGTAACAACAAAACGGTTGTCTCCCACGACAATACGTTCCTTATCATCTTAATTATTGTCATCTTTGTTGGTGGTGGATCTGGATATGGATTAGATACGGTTCTTTCACAACTATCAAATAATGACAATTAATCAAGAAATGACCCTAGCAAATGTTCAACTCTGGAGGTGAATGAAACCAATGCTCGATTTAAACTTTATTTATACAGCTAAATTAATAAAACAATTACAAGCTCAACAAGAAGAACAAAAACAGTTCCAACAAGAATTGCAACTTCAATTACAAGAACAGATTCAACTTCAAAAACAATTACAAGCTCAACTGCAAGCACAACAGCAAAGCCAAAAGCAACAAGACCTTGATACGATCACGTTTGGCGACATCGGAAACAATACGACGAAGGTTAACATCGATCATTCAACACTCTTAATCTTCATCTTAGTTGTGCTCGTTGGTTCAGGAAATTTGGACAACCGTTTACTAGAGCAATATCTACAGTCCACACAAGTATGATAGACAACACAGCTGCCCGATAGGGTTCTCCCTACTAGGGCAGCCTTTCCATACTCCTAAATCAAAGCGTGACAACGAGTTACAAATCGATAGGCTTTTTGATTGCGACTTTTATTTCAAAGGAAACATCCTCAATGTAACGGTCGATTTACATACTTACCGTGATCAGGAATTGCTATTTCCTCAAACTGGTTAGCTAGTTTCTCTAAGTTTTTGGACAAATCATCACCAGCCATTGGTAACCCGTGACCTGTTACAGCGATAGCTGGTTTTAACGATTCAAGCTTACGAACAGATGACCATGCACTCTGCCAATCTGGTGTTAAATAACGTGGTGGTCCGCTAATTTCCTGTTCTTGCGTTAGCACTTTATATAATGATTCTTGCTTCACCGTAACAAAAGCATCACCAGCAATTAAGGTGTGGTCTGAATCTCTGAAGAATGAAACATGTCCCGGTGTATGTCCAGGGGTGTGGAGCCAGCGAAATCCCTTAACATGCGGGAGACTTCCATCGGACGGTAGCGGTTGAATATAATCGCCTAGGTTAACCGGGTCATTCGGAAAAAGTGACGATAGCTTAGCCACTGCCCCACCCTCGACCGTCGGATCTGGTTCTGGATAACTCATTTCACCTGTTAAAAAGGGAAGTTCAAGTTCGTGAGCATAAACAGGTACATTCCAATGATTGACTAACTCAATAATCGCGCCAACATGATCAAAGTGGCCATGCGTTAAGATAATTGCTTTTGGTTTGCTGTTTGCCCCAAATCGCTGTTCAGTAACAGAAATGATCTCCTCGGCTGTTTCAGGCATACCTGCATCAATTAAGACAAAGTCCTCACTCTTTGGATCACCCACAAAGCATATATTGACGATCTGAACCGTGTACGTATATAGATCAGGCAGAACCTCAATCCCCTGACCACTTGCAAGTGAGGTTGCCGGAATATACTTGTAGTCACTTCCATAGCTTAATTCATTTTGCTTGTCCATTTGTCCTTCTCCTTTATTAAAAAATTAATGCATCGTTATTGTTCCTTAGATCTTTGATGTCATTCTTTTGTTTTCCTATAATCACCGCAAGAAATATTATTGTTGAATAACAGAGCACTGTCCTTTACGATAGTAAAGGGAGGCGTAGCTAATGGGGATTTTATTTGCACTACTTACAGCATTTGGCTTTGCAATTAGTAATATTTTTGTTCGAAAAGGGATGGAGAAATCAAAAGGTGATAACGGCTTTTTAATTACTGTGATTATTAATGTCTTAATATTAGGAATCGCTGCGCTTATTTATCGGTTAGTCGTTACGAATGTACCGATTACAATGTATGGGTTTCTTTTATTTGCCATTTCAGGTGTATTTACGACATTTTTAGGGCGAATGACCTTATTTATGAGTTACCGTGAAATCGGTCCGAGTCGAGGGGCAGCGATCAAAAACAGTGCTCCGTTATTTACCGTTTTATTTGCAGTCTTATTTTTAAATGAATGGATCGGCCTGCTCCCTTCAATTGGAACGTTCTTTGTCCTTGCCGGTTTAGGGATACAAGGGTTCTTTTTAATCCGACAAACAACTACCACAACGGCGAATGACCAATCAAACCTAAAAAAAGGCTATTTCCTTGCATTATTCTCAGCAATGGTATTCGGTACAGGACAAGCGATCCGAAAACCAGGGTTGGAAGAGTTGCCTGATCCTTTTTTTGGTGCTTTTGCCGGGGCATTAACGGCTCTTATCCTTGTACTTCTCAGCGATTGGAGTAAAGGTGTCTTAAAAACAAACCTACGCAATCAAATCACATCATTTAATTTATTTTACTTATGGTCAGGTTTATTCACGAGTATCGCAATGCTATCTTTTTTTATTGGTGTCACTTATATTCAAGTCTCTTATGTCGCCGCAATTGCCGCGATGGAGCCATTGCTTACGATTCTGTTAAGTAAGTTATTCCTAAGAAAGCAGGAAACGATTGCCCGCTATACGATCTTCTCTTCCCTTATTGTGTTTACAGGTGTTATTATCATTATTTTATTTACGTAGACATTTTCATGCTTATTTATACATAACAATCTTGAATTCGAAAATAGTAAATAACGTAAATATAGGTCCGGCAAAAGGAGATGTCTAACATGGCTTTTATTTGGGAAGCGATTCTTATGGTGTTTTGCGGGTTCCTCCTATTGAGGGTATCTGGACGGAAATCAATCGCACAAATGACCATTACTACAACCATCGTTATGATTTCAATTGGGGCTATTATTGTACAGCCAATTATTGAAGATAGTGTTATAAAAACAATTATAACCATTGCCATTTTTATTGGCATTCTTGTTTTGATTGAATACCTCCAAATGAAATTTAATACCCTTGAAAAACTCTTTACCGGAAAAGCGATATCCGTGATTGAAAATGGGCAAGTAAATACAAAAAACTTAAAAAAAATCCGCTTAACGATCGATAAACTAGAAATGCAAATTCGTCAAAATGGCATTTCAAGTATCGATGACATTAAAAATGCAACAATTGAACCAAATGGTCAATTAGGCTATGAACTTATGCCTGACGCTCGCCCATTAACAGTCGGGGAATTTAAAAAGCTAATGGGATCGTTGCAGCCACCTTCACCAGATAACACTAGAAGCCTTTTCCATGAGGTTCAAACGAAACAACATCCTACACCAAACAAAAATAAATTTAAGTAACTAAAAAAGAACCTAACTGCTAAAACAGCAATTAGGTTCCCTCTCTACTTATTCACCAATCATCTCAGCTACATGATCTTGATTTTCATCAATCCATGCTTGTGCAACCTCTTCAGGTGCCATACCGTCTTCAATGTCAATGATCATTTGTTCAACATCACTAACATCAATGTTCCAATTGCTTAAGAATTGATAAGCATCTGGGGCTCTTTCCTCTAGATCATTATTTGCAATGACATGTACTTCTGAAGCAACGAAATACCCTTTTGTGTCTTCTAATACTTTTAGGTCATAGTTGACAAACATTGGGTGTGGACGCCATCCGAAAAAGACAACTGGTTCTTCATTTGCCATCTGGCGAGACGCTTGTGCAAGCATTCCACCTTCACTTGAAGAGACATGGTCCATGTCAAGACCGTAATCTTCAATCAGTTCACGTGATGTCATCGTTGCACCTGCACCTTCTTCAATACCATAAAACTCATTGCCAAATTGATCTTCAATACCGATCAAATCTTCAACTGTATTAATGTCTTCGAGATATGTTGGAACAACCCAACCAATATCTCCATCAGGATAACTTACTGAAATACTTGAAAGCTTATCCCCAAATTGTTCCATATAATTCTTATGCATATCCGGTAACCATGCATCCATAAACACATCTAAATCTCCACGTGACAAACCAGCATAAACACCGCCTGCATCTGCACTTACTTCTTCAACTGAGTAACCCATATCCTCTAAAATTAACTTCGCTACTTGAGTTGGAGGTACAGTACTTGACCATGGTGTAACACCAAATGTAATCGTAGTATCTCCACTACTTGAATCGGTGTTCCCTTCCTCAGTCGCACCACAAGCAGCCACTACGGCTAAAATTAAAGCTAATAATGATAATTGTAATATCTTTTTCACGTTTCTTCCTCCTATTTATGCTTTTTGTCCTACACCTTGTGTAATTCGGTCTAAAATGATGGCTAACACAACGATTCCTAATCCACCTGTTAATCCAAGCCCAACATTCACACTAGAAATTCCAGCAAGAACCGTTGAACCTAGTCCAGGTGCCCCAATCATTGAAGCAATAACTGCCATGGATAACGCCAGCATGATCGTCTGATTGACCCCTGCCATAATCGTCGGAACCGCAAGCGGTAATTGGACTTTCAAGAGCATTTGTTTCGATGTTGCTCCAAATGCATGTGACGCTTCAATCAATTCTTCAGATACTTGTTTAATCCCAAGTGTCGTCATCCGTACAGCTGGTGGTGTTGCAAAGACAAAGGTTGAAATCACCGCAGGAACACCACCGAGACCAAATAGTAGAATCGCAGGAATTAAATAGACGAAACTAGGTAATGTTTGCATGAAATCAAGTACTGGGCGTAACAATTGGTCAACTTTTTTATATTTTGCACTTAAGATCCCGAGTGGAATACCGACTAGGATTGAAAAGATCGTCGCGACTAACACAATCGCTAATGTTTGCATCGCATCAGCCCATAAATTGACTGACCCCAAGTACAAGCAACCAAATAAGGTAAAGATGGCGATCCCTCGACTAGCAAACTTCCAAGCTAGTAAAATTAAAATGACTGTAATCACCTCAGCAGGAACCCATGTTAAAATCGATTCAACCCCGCCGATGAAAAAGCCAATAATGGCACTGATCACATCAAAGAATCCACCTAATACTGGAATTAACCATTCATTAACAAAAGTATTCGTCCATTGTTCAAGAGGTAAATCGAAATAATTCATTACGCGATCACCTCTTCTTTACGATTTGTTTTTCCTAAATCTAGTCCAGCTAGAATCGATGTTTTCACAACTACACCTATTAATTTATCGTCCTGAACCACCGCAATCGGATGTTTCGTGTCTGCCGCGACTCCAAACAATTGGTGTAACGGCGTGTTCGGTTTAGTAGTAGCAAAATCATGTACTAACAGGTCCTCTTCCCAGGACGACTGATTCATCCCTTCGACTGCTTTATCATAGGTTAATAGACCTTTAAGCTGCCCTTTGTCATCTACGACAAATATGCTTGACAACTCAGCTTCCTGCATTTTTTTCACCGCAACACTTGCACCTTCACTCCAAGTAACAACAGCTTGAGGCTTTGTCATCACATGAGCCGCTTCAAGGACTCTCGAACGATCGACATCGTTCACAAAGCTAGCAACATAATCATTAGCAGGAAACTCTAGTATTTCCTCAGATGTCCCGATCTGTACGATCCCACCATCTTTCATAATTGCGATACGATCCCCTAACTTAAGAGCTTCGTCTAAGTCATGGGTAATAAATAATATTGTTTTTCCTAACTTTTTTTGAAGATATAGAAGTTCATCTTGCATCTCTGTTCTTATTAATGGGTCGAGGGCACTGAACGCTTCATCCATCAATAGGATATCGGTGTTGTTCGAAAGTGCACGTGCTAATCCGACACGTTGTTGCATTCCCCCACTTAACTGGTCCGGATAACTATCCTCATACCCAGCCAGACCTACATCCTCAATTGCTTGTCTCGCAAGTTTTTCTCTCTCTTCTTTCGGTACATGTTGAATTTCTAAGCCAAATTCAACATTTGCTAGTACCGTCCGATGTGGAAACAAGGCAAATTTCTGGAACACCATACCAAGTTTTTTTCGTCTCATCTCTGTTAGAGACTGCTGGTCAGCTTGTGCAATATCATCGCCGTCGATGAGAATTTCACCACTTGTCGGTTCAATTAAGCGGTTGATCAGTCGTATCAGCGTGGACTTCCCACTACCTGAAAGACCCATGATGACAAAGAATTCACCTTGCTCCACTGTAAAGGAAGCATTGTTTACACCAACTGTCATCCCTGTCTCTTCAAGAATTTGATCTTTCCCTTCACCATTTTTAACTCGTTCTAACCCTTCTTCAGGGTTAGAACCAAAGACTTTTGTAAGATTACTTACTTCAATTTTCTTCATATGTCTCTCCTTTAAATTGTCAACTACCTACGAATCCCAATTTGTCTTCCGACCTCTTTTGGAATTTCTTTCTTTTTATCTCTTTTTGCGATCTCCTTAACATATCCATTGACCTGCTCTGGAAACGGTGCTGGACGCCCACTTGTTTCATCGATTCCCATCACCATTTGTTCACTAGTAGCCAACCGTTCGTCGCTCTCATTTTTTAGTACAAAAAAGAGATGTAAGCGTTTGGCGTCATGGTCGATTAATTGGAGTGTCACTGTAAGTGGTTCTCCTTCGTGAGCCTCACGTAAATAACAAATATGATTTTCTAATGTAAACATCGTATAATGATGCACTTCACGTTGCTTAGCATCTAATCCAATCTCTTCCATAAGTCGATCAATAGCAAAGCTAAATACTTGAGCATAAGCAGCATCATTCATATGGCCGTTATAATCCACCCACTCTGTGCGTACGTGTTCAGTTAGTAAGCACTCATTGATCATGATTTCTTTTCTCCTTCGTTTTCAGGCCAATATTCTTTCACAAGATCGATTAACTTCACAAGAAATTCATCGCGACGCTCTGCAAGTTCTGACACTGGGCGTCCATCCGCTTGCTGTTCACAACCTTCAACGACCCGCTCAATGAGTTCATCTGTCAGTTCTGGAGCTTCAAGCTTTGTCCATGGTAGCTTAAGAGCTGGTCCAAACTGTTGTAGCATATGACGCATGCCTTGGTCTCCTCCAGCAAGGTGGAACGTTAAGAATGGCCCCATCTGCGCCCAACGTAATCCTGCACCGTACACAATTGCTGCATCAACTTCTTCTGTTGTCGCAACTCCATCATTGACTAAATGAAGGGCTTCTCGCCAAAGGGCCTCCATTAGACGATCTGCAATGTGACCATCAATTTCTTTTTGCACGACTAATGTGCGCATATCAATTGACTGGTAGAAATCAGTTGCTTTTTGCATCGTTTCTTCCGTTGTCCTTTCACCTGCAACCAATTCTACTAATGGTAATAAATAAACAGGATTAAACGGATGAGCAACAATCACTCGTTCAGGTCTCTTGCAATCTTGTTGTAAAATCGTTGGCTTAATACCTGATGTACTTGAGCCAATAATCGCACCTTCTTTTGCATGTTTATCGATTTCCGCTAATAAGCTTCGTTTGAGCTCCTCACGCTCAGGTGCATTTTCTTGAATCACATCAGCATCTTTGACAGCCTCAGCAAGGTCCGCTTCAAAACGAAGACGATCTTTCGAAGCCCCAGGCTTTAAACCGATCTTTTCTAATGAAGGCCATGCACGATCGACAGCTGCTCGCATGCGTTCTTCTGCACCTTCAGCAGGATCTGTTGCGACGACATCATAGCCTTGTGCTAAACAACGTGCAATCCATCCGTTTCCGATTACTCCAGTTCCTACTACAGTTACTTGTGTCATTATTGATCTCCTCCGTGCGGTTTTTTCAGTCCAAGGTGTTGGCGAGCCTCTTGTGGTGTCATCGGTTCTGACCCAAGGCCTTGAATTAAGGTTGCTGCCTTATCAACTAATTGTTCATTACGAGCAAGTACACCCTTTTCTAAATAAAGGTTATCCTCTAATCCCACGCGTACATTACCGCCTAATAAAGCAGACTGAACAGCGATCGGAATTTGTAAGCGCCCGATACCAAACGCAGACCAACTTGCATGTTCTGGCAGACGATTTCTCATGCCAATGATCGTTTCTGCATCCGCATCAGCCCCCCATGGGATTCCTAAACAAAATTGAAACATTGGCTTCCCATCGATTAAGCCTTCTTGCACAAGTTGATTCGCAAAACGAACATGTCCAAAGTCAAAACACTCTAATTCTGGCTTTACACCACTTTCTTGGATTAGTCTCGCTTGACGCCTTAACCAGTCAGTTGGACTAATGTAAATTTGTTCACCAAAGTTCACACTCCCACAATCTAATGTGCAAATCTCTGGTAACAGCTCACCAATCGGTTCATGACGCTCCTCTGGCGTTTGAATATCAGTTCCAGCACCACCTTTTGTTGGATCGTCGTTACTTGGGATCCAGTCACCACCACCGCCTGCAGTTAAATTGATAATCACATCTGTATTCGCTTCGCGGATCCGCTCAACAACCTCACGGAATAAATTCACATCGTGGCTTAATTTCCCTGTTTTCGGATCACGAACATGGATATGAGCAACCGCTGCACCAGCCTTTGCTGATTCAATCGCTGATTCAGCGATTTCTTTTGGTGTAATTGGTACGTGAGAGCTTTTTGCTGTCGTATCCCCAGCTCCTGTTAAAGCACTAGTAATAATAATTTTTTTTTGCACAACTCTTCCTCCTTGATTGTTTGTATTCTAGCCGTTGTTCGAGTCGGCTCCATCCTCTGTTTGTGATAATAACCGTTGGTAAATGCGTTGTTGCAAATCTTCATCGATATATTTTAAACCTAATAACTCAGACAGCCACAGCCCATCTACGGCTAAGCGTAAAATTGTAGCGTTAACCGGATCAATTCCATCGGCCTCAATTTTTTCTTGCCAATCTTCATAGGCTTTTTGAATTGGACCTAATAATTTCGGGTCCATCGCCAGAGCAACTAAAAAACCCGCATTAATATCAAGGTTAGAAAACGTTTGTTCATACGTCTCCATAACAATGGCTCGCGTCCACTTCCCTTTTTCACCAGTGTCTGCTTCTGCTCGCTGCTTAATATTTTCAACATAGTCATCAATAACATGCTCGACCATCGCTGTTACTAGAGCTTCTTTTGATGGAAAATGGTAAAGCAAGCCGCCTTTGCTTACGCCTGCCTCTTTTGCAACTGCATCTAGCGTTAAAGAAAATACACCTTTAGTTTGGACAATTCGAGACGCTGCTTCGAGAATCTCGATATATCTCGATTTTTTTGGCATTGGTTTATACCTCTTCACAATTTTTTAGTTTCAAAGTGTACCGTTCAGACGGTTAAGTTACGAATATAACTTTACCAACCAGACGGTCCAGTATCAAACCGTATATCGATAAGAATGAACTAGTAAATTATCGAAATATAAGATTTGACCAACACTAATCAAAACAGAAAGTAAATTTTTAGCGATTTTTCACTAAAAATCACGTTAAATCGATAACAGACAACAATTTTCGCGTGACTATCAAAAAAATAGCTTATAATTAGCATGGACAAATTCGTTCATAATAGCCGATAAATAAACATTTTTTTCTAGGAAAGGTAAATTCATAAAAGCTTCCTTTCGAATATAAAAATAGTGTGATACTATTTTATGTACATTTAAGGAAAGATGGATGCTCATTGTTTTGGAGAAAGGATATGTTTGCGAAATGATTGATTTATTATGGCAATATACTTTAATTTTTATAATGGCTGCGACACCTTGGCTTGAAATTTTACTTGTTATTCCAATCGGTATTGGAATGGGATTACATCCTTTTTGGGTCGGCGTCGTTTCATTTGTTGGGAACTTCTTGCCCGTTTTGTTTATCGTGTACTCACTAAAAAAAATTCAGCACTCGAACATGTACCGTCGCTGGAAACAGAAACGTGAAGAAAAAAAGCAGCAGAAAGAAGCAGCAAAACAACTTGATCGAGATGAAACCATGGATTCAAATGATGAACGTGCTCATGCCGAAACTACCGAGTACGAATCGAATCATCCGAATGAAGTTGAAAAGAAATTATCAAAACAACAACGTGCTTTTTTAATTTTTCAAAAATACGGATTACCTGGGTTAGCCATACTTGGTCCATTTATCACCGGGATTCACCTTGCTGCGATCATTGCTTTAACGCTTAAGGCTGATAAGCATAAGACAACCATATGGATGGGGATCAGCTTACTGTTATGGACAGTCTTTTTGACAATTGCAAGTTATTATAGTATCGATTGGGTTTCAACATGGTTTTCTTAAGGTGAATGCATGGATAAAAATTGGCCGATTTCGCTTGAACATGGAGAATATGAAGAAAATCTTGAGCTTGCCATCAGCGATGTCACTATCTTTACCACGTACCAACATCGACAAGTTTCCATAAAACAAAGAGGGCAAACCGCTCTCGGTTGCCCCCTTTAGTAAGCTCATGATTTATTTAAAATGATTTTGCTTACCTCATATGCACTTGAAAACGACAATTCTGATAATTGCCCTTGGCCTTCACACCAATCTCCAGCGAAAAATGTATTACGTAGATCCGGAAAACAGATCGGCATCGCTTCTTGATTCATGTTCCACTTCACTTCTTGTACAACAGCACTTTTCGACACTCGCGGAACAGCTAAATTCTCTCGCCACCCGCTAAAGTGCTTATCATATAGCGCTTCAATTTTTTCCTTATAGGTATCAAGGACTTCTTTGTCACCGATCTCATCTTCCTTTAAGTATGCAATCGCTTGTAATAATTGCCCGCCTTCTGGAATACACGTCTCATCATAATATGAAATATCTGTGATAAACATCTGATTTTTTCGGTCATAAATGTAAGTAAACGGGCTCTCCACTCGTTTGGAAAGACCAATATCATAAACAAATACTTTCGATGACTTATAAGCAGCATAATGACTAAGTAAATTCTCTATCGCTGTTTCAGAGAATACTTTAACCAACTCTTTTGGTGGAATGGCGAAAACAAATTCACGAGCATCATAGATATGATCCCCACTCTGAATTTGCTTTACCCGGTCTTGTTCAACAACAACGTTTTGTACTTTCGATTTTTCAAAAATCTCGCCACCATTCGCTTCAATCACACGAACAAATTCAGAAATTAGCGATTGCCAACCCCCACCAATATAAGCAACCGGTTTGTTTGTCGTAAAGATTCGCTTATAGTATTGGAAGAATACTTCAGATGGTATTTGTTCTGGTTCACTTGTGAAAAAGTTTGAGGAAGCAAGCGTTAGCATCATTTTCTTTACATCATCATTGATGTTATGTTTTTCTAACCACTTACCAATCGAGAGATGTGGTTCCCCAGAATCAATACTTAGCATCGTCTTAAATACTTCCCACGCAAATACCACTTTCCCCGGACTTGAAAGAATTTTGGTTTTAAAAAGGCCACGTACATTTGATGGAACATGACTTAATTCAGTTCCTGAGTCATACCTTGCTTTATAGGGGTTAAAGTCTTTCCATTCGATATCTAGCTTTAACTCTTTTTCAAACGTTTTCAAAATTGACGTATCTCGTCCGTAAATGGCATGTGCACCAAAATTAAAATTAAACCCTTTTATCGGTAACGTAACAGCTCTTCCTCCTAGTTTCCCTCGTTCTAGTAAGGCTACCTTTTTTCCATGAGACGCTAAATAAGCAGCTGATGAAAGCCCTGCCAATCCTCCACCAACAACGACTACATCATAGTGCTTTGTTTGATTATCCATAATGACCTCCAGTATGTAATCCTTTTCATCTGTGTCTACATAAACAGGATGACTTTACACTATATTAAACTTATAAATAGTAAAATCTAATCCTATGATATTATGATATAATTCTGAAATCAAATCAACGGCTTTTCATCGTTCTATTAAAATATTTTTCATTACAGTTCCCGAAAACAATTTAGCTCTTGTTTCACATGATGATTCCAGCATTCTCTGTTCCTACTGCTATACCCTATCTCTACAAGTATATTTCCTGGAAGCTCTAGCATAAATAACCATTATATTAAAAAAAGCAAAGGAACTCTCGCCTCGTAAAGTTCCTTTGCAAATTATGACTAGCCTACCTCTGAATCGTTAGCAGAACAGATACTAATATAAGCACGATTCCAATCACATTCCACCCTGTTAAAAGATCACCAAAAATGATCACACCAACAGCAATCGCAACAACTGGTTCAATCGTTGAGAGAATGGATGCTTTACTTGATTCCACATACTTCAAACCAAGCGTATAAAAAATATATCCTAAAACGGTCGCAAACAATGCCAAACATACACCATATATTAGGACACTTTGTTCCGTAAATACTTCCGCTTTTTTCCATAATGCACTCGTCGGGATAACAAACAGCGCACCTAAAAGCATCGAATAAAAAGTTATCGTTAATACGTGATAGCGTTGGCTGACGAACTTTCCAAAAATCGAGTACAACGCATAAAACAAACCAGATCCGATTCCCAAAATTAGCGTCCAATAACCAATTGATAAGTTCCCTCCAGGAATCAATCCAACCGTAAATCCACAACCAATCAGGACGACAAACAACGCAAGGAGCTTTTTGACCGTAAATGATTCTTTAAATACGAATTTAGACATCAGTGTCACAAAAACTGGGGCTGTATATAAGAGAACAACGGCAATGGAGAGATTTGCATGCTCCATGACTGTAAAAAAACAATAGTTAAAAAATGCGATACTAACAACACCAGTTCCGACAAAATAAGGAAAATCCTTTCTTTTTATTTTGAAAAGATCTCGATTATATCCTAGTAAAAATAGAGCGAGCAAGATGGTTGAAAATGACAGCCTAATACCAACAACTTCCCAAGGTGTAAAGCCAAATGTATACAGATGTTGAACAAATAACCCTGTAATCCCCCACAAACTAGCACCAAGGATCACGAATACATATGCTAAACCTTTCGACATCTCGTCTCCCTCCTTTCTTTTATTGCAAACAACTGCCATTGTAACAAGTTCTATGAAAAAAATATAGGTTATCCCCTTTTGAAGAAACAATCAGCCCTCGATTATTTTCTACCAACCAAACGACTGGAAACAGTTCATCCAAGACAACAACTGAATAAATCTAGTATAATACAAGAAACGACAAAGCATAGGAGTTAATGCACATATGTATCGAAATTTAGAAGAGAGTATTCTTGATTTAGAGAAACACGGTCATTTAGTAAGAATTAAAGAAGAAGTTGATCCTTACCTTGAGATGGCTGCTATTCACCTTAAGGTTCATGAAGCTGGTGGTCCTGCCCTTTTATTTGAAAATGTTAAAGGGACAAACTACCAAGCCGTCTCAAACCTTTTTGGAACTGTCGAACGCAGTAAATTTCTATTTAGAAAAACATGGGACTCAACGCAAAATGTAATCAGCTTGCGAAATGATCCTATGAAAGCTATCAAAAATCCGTTTGCGCACCTAAACTCAGGGATTGCCGCTTCAAAGGCATTACCTAAAAAATCGAACAGCTTACCGGCTGGCACAAAAGAAATTTCAATATCTGATTTACCACTGATTCATCACTGGCCTGATGATGGCGGGGCGTTTGTCACCTTACCTCAAGTTTATACAGAAGACCCAGACAAGCCTGGGATTATGAATTCGAACCTAGGGATGTACCGTGTCCAGCTTAGCGGCAATGACTATGAAATGAATAAAGACATTGGTCTTCACTATCAAATTCATCGTGGGATTGGTGTTCATCAAGCGCGAGCAAATCGACAAGGTCAACCATTGAAAGTGAGTATATTTATCGGCGGACCACCGGCACATACGCTATCCGCGGTGATGCCTTTACCAGAAGGGTTAAGTGAAATGACATTTGCAGGGCTCTTAAGTGGGCGACGTTTTCGCTATAGTTATGTCGATGGGTACGCGATTAGTCACGATGCAGATTTTGTCATTACAGGTGAGGTTCATCCTGGTGAAACAAAACCAGAAGGGCCATTTGGAGATCATTTAGGGTATTACAGTCTAACCCATGAGTTTCCTGTGATGAAGGTACACAAAGTGTACGCACGAGAAAATGCGATTTGGCCGTTTACAGTTGTTGGTCGACCACCTCAAGAGGATACAGCTTTTGGAGCGATTATTCATGAGTTAACGGGTGATGCTGTAAAGCAGGAAATCCCTGGTGTCAAAGAAGTTCATGCCGTTGATGCAGCGGGTGTACACCCATTATTATTTGCGATCGGTAGCGAACGCTACACACCGTATCAAAAAGTGAAACAGCCTGCAGAACTTTTAACCATTGCCCATCGTATATTGGGGACAGGCCAATTAAGCCTTGCCAAGTATTTATTTATTACAGCTGAGGACGGAGAGCCAATTGATACGCACCATGAAGTTGATTTCTTAACGTACATTTTAGAGCGAATCGACCTCACTCGTGACCTTCATTTTCATACAAACACGACGATTGATACGCTTGATTATTCAGGTACAGGGCTAAATAAAGGCAGTAAAGTTGTAGTCGCAGCTTACGGTGACAAAAAACGTGACTTATGCACGGATGTCCCCGAGGAGCTAAAAGAATTACGTAACTTCAATGGTGCTCGACTTGTCATGCCTGGGATTGTTGCGATTGAGGGGAAGGCTTTTACCGACTATCAAGTAGCTGCGGGCGAAATGAACGCATTCACGGATGCGATCAAACAGAGAGGTTCACTAGACTCATGTCCTATGGTCATTGTTTGTGATGATAGTCAATTTATGAGTGAGAACATCAATAATTTTCTCTGGGCGACATTCACTCGTAGCAATCCTTCACACGATATGTACGGTGTGAACAGCTTTTATGAGCATAAGCATTGGGGCTGTGATACGGTCATCATTGATGCTCGCATCAAACCACATCACGCACCTCCACTGATTCCAGATCCAACGGTGGAAAAAAAGATTGAACGGTTATTTACAAAAGGTGCAAGCTTAGCTGATGTAAAGGTCGATTAACCAAATACAAAAACCACTGTTTGAATACTAGTATCGTTCAAACAGTGGTTATTTGTATTTTTACTATACAGTCGTCTATCATCACATCTTTAACCCTAATTCTTCCGCGCGTTTTGAATGCGTATATAAACCCCATTCAGAAACCCCTTTCCGGGTCATTGCTTTTTTGATTAACTCAATTTCGGTGTACATACGCTCAGACAACACATGTCGATCAATATTTCTTTTTATTTCTACATAAAAGTCTGCTAGTATCGGTAACGGTAGTCGCTCATAAAAATTATCTCCCGTATCCAATGCAATTCCTCCTTCACATGTGCTTTTATACGAAAGCGCTTACAGCAGTATAGGGGGTGTGTCTCAATTAATAGTTTTGACAATGAGCAACAAAAACCCTTTTTTTCTCTACTAAAATAGTACTAATGGTCCCTTTCTCACCTACAAAGCGTTAGATGGACTCACATTTTTGGCGACATCATTTTTATTACAAAATGCGTGAAAACGGACAACAGCCTTCATTGTACGTTTTCACGCATTTTGGAAAGAATTCTTTTCACTTCCGCCAACTCTTCATCCGTAATCCCTTGTCGAACCGTTTCATTAAACTCTTCTGTGATCGGGATGACACTGTCCCCAAGTTTTCGACCAGATTCAGTTAAATGCAAACGCTGAGTGCGCCGATCATTCTCACAACATTTTCTTGTAATATAGCCTTTTTGCTCAAGATTATAGGCCATACGTGCTACATTGGTTTTGTCTTTATCTAATTGTCTTGAAATTTCATTTTGCGATTGTCCATCTCTTTCCCACAACAGCATCATAACCAAATTTTGTTCTGGTGCGATGTTAAACGGTGCTAACTTCGTCTTTACAAAACTTGTTAAATGAAGATCTGTTTGATGAATAAAGATACTAATATAGTCCTTAAAAGATAACTTCATGCGATCACCATCAATTAATTTATACTATTTTTTCCATTTTAGTATAGTAAAAATTTCACAAAGAGTCAATCACTTCAAGGAGAACAACGTTCGTTTTCAAATCATGGACTCACATTTCATTAAAAAATAGGGATTGTTACGAACAATCCCTATACCTTACATTTTAATTAAAATTCTTTTGCAAGTGATTCAGCTTTCTTTAACCCTGCTTCAATAATTTCTTCAGCTTGGTCAGGAGCTTGGTTATGACCTTCAACAATCACTGTTGAAATATCTTGTACGCCCCAAAATTGAAGTAACGTATTCACTAAATTCACAGCCATTTCAGCGGATTGAGCAGGACCCTCTGAATAAACACCACCACGAGCATTGAGAAGGGCTACCTTTTTGTCTGGAATTAGGCCAACAGGACCATCTTCAGTATAACGGAACGTTTTACCCGCTTGTGCTAAGTAATCTAAATATGTGTGTAAAACAGCCGGAATCGTCATATTCCATAGTGGGAATGCGAACACAACTTTATCAGCTGCTAAAAACTGATCTAAATAAGAAGTAACAAGATCTGCACCTTTCGCTTCAGCTGCTGTTAATTCTAATCCTTGTGCTGTTTTGAACATGCCATTAATCATATCGGCATTGTAATATGGTAAATTTTCTTCAAATAAATTTAGCTCTGTAATTGTATCTGATGGATTCGCTTCTTTATAACTATCAACGAACTTGTGATAGAGCTTAACACTTACTGATTGATCAATTGGTCGATCATTTGCTTTAATAAATAATACATTTGCCATGTTTAAAATCCTCCGTAAAATGATATTTTATAAAGTTGTTATAGCAACTATTTGCTATGAAAGAGATTCATAACAATCAATATGTTCCGGAACCTTCTACTCCATTAAAATCACGAAATAATAGTTGCTACACATACTAATTACATGAGTTAGTATAAATAATTGAATTTACGTTGTCAACGAGAAGCACTTCCAGAGTAAATCAAAACTACCCCATGCATGTTAAAGATTAATGTGGTTAGTTTCCAAAGGATCGTGACACCAGGTAGGATACATGATCGGGAAGTATAAACGTTATACACTTTCAATTTACCTATATTTTACCTCATTCAACTTTTCAGTTTATCTCTGTATAATAATCGTAACAACCTACAATCAGAATACGAAAGGGGATAGAGATAATGGGGCAACCCGTGATTGATAAAACTCAAACGAGAAAGCGACCAATTTTGATTACGTTTATCGTTGTTCTTTTTATCATAAGTGGTCATTCAATCTACGGTTATGTAAAACCACTTCCAGAAGGTATATCATTTGAAGGCGAGGTTCATGAGAATCAAGAAGTTGAATTTTTAGTTGATCTCACCTATCCTACCGAAGATGCTTTGCAACATGAGCAAATGATTTTTGAACGGATTTATTCTATTATTAAGGATGCTGAGAAGTTTATCCTCTTAGATATGTTTCTATTTAATGATGAATATGACCGTACAGCAGATTTCCCATCGCTCTCAGACGATCTTACAGAGCAGCTTATTACAAAGAAACGAGACAATCCAGAAGTGGAGGTCATCGTCATTACAGATCCAATCAATACCTTTTATCACTCGTATCCCTCTCCATTGATTGAAAGATTACGTGATCACGAGATTGAGGTAATTCTGACAGATTTGACATCGTTACGAGATTCTAATCCAGCTTATACGGGGGCATGGCGTACATTCTTTCGCTGGTTTGGAACCTCGGAAAATGGTTGGCTCCCAAATCCTTTTAGTCCCGACTCTCCAGATGTAACGATCCGTTCTTATCTTGAATTGTTAAATTTTAAGGCGAATCATCGCAAAGTCGTGATTTCGGAACAAGAAGCCATCGTCACATCAGCTAACCCACATGATGGCAGTGCCTATCACTCTAACATCGCTTTTGCGCTTGAAGGAGAGATATTAGAGGAGCTAATCGAATCAGAAAAAAGTGCTGCAGTTATGTCAGGAGCTAATGCTGATCGATTTGAATCACTGACTCCAGTACACAGTGAACCTACTAATGAAGACAACGGTGGGGTTCACCTGCAATTACTAACGGAAGGGATGATCAAGAAACACCTTCTCGCTGCGATCGAACAAACCGGTGGAAGTGATGCGATTTCAATTGGCGCCTTCTATCTTTCGGACCGAGACCTCATAGCAGCCATACTTGATGCATCTTCCCGTGATGTTACGATTCGAGTCCTTCTTGATGCAAACAAAGATGCATTTGGCAGAGAGAAAAATGGAATACCTAATCGTCCTGTCGCCCATGAGCTTAGAGAAAAAAGCGACCAGCAAATCCAAGTTCGCTGGTACAACACATCTGGCGAGCAGTACCATACAAAGCTAGCGATCATTGATCGTGTAGAAGAGGTCGAAGTGTTCGGCGGTTCGGCAAATTTTACGAAGCGTAACCTAGATAACTTTAACCTTGAAACAAATGTAAAGCTTATCGGTACTAACGATGATGATGTTATTCGCGATATCGATCACTATTTTGAGCGGTTATGGAACAATGATGGCGGGGAGTATAGTCTTGATTACGAGACATACGCCGATGGCTCATCAATGAAACAGCTTTTATATCGATTTCAGGAATGGAGTGGCCTCTCGACCTTCTAGCTACAATAACAAGAAGGCTTTATCATTGCATGTAAAACATAAAAAGACATATACTATCCTTGGATTTATAGCTATGAAAGGGGTCTATCTATGGGGCAAACGATTTCGGGTAAGACAGCACTCGTAACAGGTGCTGGAAAAGGAATAGGAAAAGAAACAGCGCTCGCTTTAGCGAAGGAAGGCGTCAATATCGGCTTGTTCGCTCGAACGGAGGAAGATTTACAACAAGTAGCATCAGAAATTAAGGAGCATGGGGTAAACGTTGCCTATGCGACCGTTGACGTCTCTTCACTTGACCAAGTCGAAAAAGCAGTTGGTGACATCACAAGCCAACTTGGCTCTTTTGATATTTTGATTAATAATGCTGGGATCGGGAAGTTTGGAGGCTTTCTCGACCTTACCCCTGATGAGTGGAAGCAGATGATTGACGTAAATTTACTCGGCGCTTATTATGTCACCCGAACTGTTCTTCCTCAGCTTATCGAAAAGAACAGCGGTGACATTATCAATATTGCCTCCACAGCGGGTCAAAAAGGGGCACCTGTTACAAGTGCCTATAGTGCATCAAAATTCGGGTTGTTAGGCTTAACTGAATCTTTAGCATTAGAGGTTCGCAAACACAACATACGGGTAACCGCCTTAACCCCAAGTACTGTCGCTACAGAACTGGCATATAAAGCAAATTTAACGGACGGCGACCCTGAAAAAGTGATGCAACCAGAAGACTTAGCTGAATTTATTGTCGCTCAGCTTAAACTGCACCCGAGAGTGTTCATTAAATCTGCAGGCCTTTGGTCGACAAATCCATAACAAAAAAGACACAGGTGAAAACGTTTCATCTGTGTCTTTTTTTTACAATTCAATCGTGCCATAATTCGATTCGCTCTTCAACATTCTTATGTTGATTAACATCCCACCATTTTACTACCATATAAACCTTCTCAATATCCTCTCGGGTCACTGGCTCGCCTTCTTCATTTAAATATGGCCCTCCATCCACCGTACCTATCGAGTGTTCAGCGATATTCCCCCCGTGCCCGCTAACTGAACCTCCATGAACTCGCTGTTCCTTATTCCCAATCATGACCGTCGTGTAAAAAGAAAAGAAATCGGTATGGTATTCATCCGTACCCTTCATATGAAGAATTCCACTCCCTGCCGCAAACGAATCAGGTGTGATTTCCATTTGATAACCTTCAAGTTTCCATCTTTTACTCTCACCTACAAAAGAAAAGTAATCGTGCCGGAGATCCATTTGAGTCCCACACCCTGACACGAACAAAAGCAAACTGATGATGGCTAGTAAAGCCCGTATATCGATAGATCGTATATTCATATGTCCCCACCCGTCTTTGTACAATAACTATCCCATTCATTCCCATCATTCTATCAGCTATTCAACCGTCCTACATGAATGGCGAAAAAGTAAAGGTTCTAATTCTTTTAATGTTGGCATAGCCATGGTATCTTTGTTCATGAGGACTCTCTACTTGTTTGTTTTGTTGGCCAAACACTACTTCACAATAAGAAACTGGTATTTTTGTCATCACTTTGCCGAAATGTCGTTAAAAAGTTGTTGTTGAACTGCTGATAGAGAACTCACTCCTCGATTCGTGTAACTTCCATCCCGTACCAATGGAGATACCCACAGCGATTACACATTAACGTTGTTGAAGATTCATTAAGCCAATCCAGATCAAAAAACGTCATCCCTCTCGTATTTAATAAAGCATCTCCTTTTTCAAAACGGTCATGCTTACATTGAACACAAAGGATTTGATCACCATGCTTAGCACGATATTTTTGGTTTTGTCTCTCACGACCTAAATCCAATTTTTCTGCTCTTTCTTCGCCTTCTTTTCGCATCCGTTCTAATTCTTCTTTGCTATAGTACAACGAAAACACCTCCAGAAAAAATAGACTGTACGAATAGGAATTATTCCCTTACGTACAGCCCTTACAAAGCGATGTTACTAATCGTCAAAACCGATCATAAATTCATCTGGGTGAGGGCCGAAACGTTCATTTTTATTCAACCCATCAATCTTTTCCATATCTTCTTTTGATAATTCAAAATCAAACACATTTGCATTATCGATGATGCGTTGTTCTTTAATCGACTTTGGAATCGTAACGACTTTATTTTGTAAATCCCAGCGTAGAATCACTTGCGCCTCGGTTTTCTGATGCTTTTTGGCGATCGCTGAAATCGTTGGTTCAGTAAGAAGTTCCCCATGCTTTAACGGTGACCATGCTTCTAATTGGATCCCTTCTTTTTGACAAAAGCTTAATAGTTCCTTCTGTGTTAAATGTGGATGGTATTCGACTTGATTGACCATCGGTTTAATTTCTGCCTCACTCATTAACTCTTCAAGGTGATGAATTTCAAAGTTACAAACTCCAATGGCTCGAACCCGACCATCTTTATAAAGCTTTTCAAGCGCTTTCCACGTGTCCTTGAACGTGTCTTTTCCTGGCCAATGGATTAAATACAAGTCCAAATAGTCTAAATCAAGTCGATCTAAACTTTTATCAAAGGCTTCAAGAGTCTTCTCATATCCATGGTCACGATTCCATACTTTCGATGTGATAAATAGCTCGTCTCTTGGAACACCTAATTCTTTAATCGCTTGTCCAACACCTTCTTCATTTTTGTATACCTTTGCTGTATCAATACTCTTATACCCATGTTTCAGCGCAGCCTTCACAGCTTCGATCACTTCTTCGCCTTCCTCAACCTTAAAGACCCCGAGGCCAAACCAAGGCATTTCCACTCCATTATGTAAGGTTGTCGCATCTTGTAAACTTCTAGGCATGTTAGTTCCCCCTTTTCTGCTTACCTCGTTCTAGAACACCTTTTTCTAGAAACGTGTAGCATCCTGCCACACTATAGCAGCAGGATACCCATGACTAGTTTATCATTGTTAAACCTGTAAGAAAAATGATTCAATTCTTTCTCTTTCTTACTAGCCTAACCTCGCTAACCAAGTGTCTTTGATAAGATCAAGAAGGAACGCAGATACCCATGGCATTAACCCTAAAAATAGCACAATCCCCATGATGACCATAATCACACCGCCAACTTTCATAATCAGTTGACCACGTCGAACAATCCACCTTGTCGAACCAAGGAAAAACGTTAACACGAGAAATGGCAATGAAAAACCGACTACATACATCATCGTATAAAAAATTCCTTGCGCAGGGTTACTCGCAGCTAACAGTAGAATTGAGCCAAAAATCGGGCCGATACATGGGGTCCATCCAGCTGCAAAACCAAGTCCAACAAAAAAGGTACCTACATAACCTGCTGGCTTTTTCGAAAAATGAAAACGCTTCTCTTTCATCAGCCATGTAATCTGGAGCCATCCTCCTATAAATAAGCCGATAATAATAATGAACAGACCTGCTACTCGTTGCAGGAACAGACCTGTGTCCCCGACTAATAAGCCCTGAATCCATTGCCCGAAAAATGACGCACTCGCTCCTAAACTGATAAATATCGTTGATACCCCTAATAAAAAGACGACTGAATGACTGAGGAGCTGACGCCTCACTTTCGGTTTATGCTCTCCCTGCAAATCCTTAACATTAATTCCAGTAATATATGATAAATATGCTGGGAAAATCGGTAACACGCATGGCGACAAAAATGATAATGCCCCAGCTCCAATCGCTAGTAACATTCCAACAACTAGCATTGTATCTGCTTCAATTCCTGTCATGATAATCTTCCTTTCTTTTACAAAATGCCCTCTTAAACACTGCAACCCCCGAAGCCCCCGTCTGTAAACTTCCTTACTTACGATAAAACAGAAATATTAACATCTCGTTAAGAACAAAAAAAATGATCACACTTATCCATAGTTTTTTCTCGTCCACATTATGACCTTCTAAATGACCAAAGCACGATAAAAAAGCATTCCCAAATAATTAGTAGGAATGCTTTTTATCGTAATCGTCAAATATCAACGAGTTATTTAATATACTTCATCGCCCCCCAACTCCCACAGAAAAAATTTCTTGAAACCACTCGCCCCTGAATTAATTGATCTTTAACAAGTTGTCTACGCACTCGTTCGTTGCTGTGAATTCTTCTTTTCCTTCTTCCTTTTCCAGAAAACGATATAACCTGCACTAATCCCTAAAACAACAAGAAAAACAGCTAAATAAGAAGTAATTTTTCCTGCCACTTCTAAATCACTAATATTATTTGGAATAAAGGCAAAAAGAAATGTAAAGAACGTCAGGATGCTAGGCAATAGCTTGGCATCCCTTTTTGAAAAAAACTCATCTTTTGCCACATAAATCCCAAGAAAGTGCGCAGTCACTATCGTCGTAAAGAGGGCCATTGTCCATATCGTCATCGCCAGTGATTCCAAGCGCTCAAAAAAACCGCCTGGCACTTCAATTTGTTTAGCTAATTCGATCATTGGAAATGTTATCTGTTTAACCGTCTCTATTGTAAATACAGTATATGAAGCAATCGTAACGATGACGAAGAAAAAAATAAGCACCACACTCGCAAGATAAAGCGGGATTATGCTAATATCTTTCTCCTTCATTTTAGTTAAAATAATAAACATCAAGGGAATGACTCCAATAAAAGATAGAAAAGTAGCTGGGACTCCTCTAAAGATAGGGAGAATGCCTTCAGCTAATACCGGTTGAACTTGCTCAAACTCCATCTCACCAAGATTGGCTAACACTAGTACTAACATCACAAAAATAATAATCGGTATAAATAGCGCATGAATATGCACAATTCCTTGTAGTCCTTTACTTGCACCATATGCACTTAAAAGCAAGATGACGGATACGATCACTTCCGATGGAGTTTCTGCAAGTAAGTATAATTTCACTGCGATGGAAAGAATTCTTGCTACAAGCCCCACTAAAAGGAGACAGTAGATCACAATCAAAACACTGTATAGTTTTGCAAACCATCTTCCAAGATGACCTTCCCGGAAAAATTGGATGAGATGTTGATCTGGAAATTTCTTTTGTAAACGAACATAAATCGTAAGCATAATCATCATTAACAATCCAGATAAGATGATCGAAATCCAACCATCTGGTGTGTCCATTTCTTCAGATAACGTTCTTGGTATCGTTAGTATCGCACTTCCAAATGCAGTTGAAACATAAGTCGCAGCGATCTCTGCTTTTGAAATCTGAAAATCCTCTCTATGCATCGACTTATTCCTTCCATTTTATCGGGCTGATTAACAGTATTTTGCACGTATCGTTTTGTACCTATTCATAAATGAAATTTCTATTGCTACTTGAGCTGTGCTAAAATAAATAACGTTATCCTTTTCCATGATTAGCAAAGGCTGACATTAAACAGAGACTATCATCTGAGTTGGAGTGATTATATACCCTATGAAATTTAAAAAAGAATTATCGATCTTATTTGCAACCATGTTTCTTGTCATGGTTGGCTTTGGAATCATTATTCCAGTTATTCCTTTTTATGCAGAGGAAATGGGAGCCTCCCCGACACAATTAGGGTTACTAATGGCGACGTATTCCTTCATGCAGCTTGTCTTTGCACCAATGTGGGGACGAGTTTCTGATCGCATCGGACGAAAACCAGTCATTATGATTGGAATCTTCGGCCTGGCGTTATCATTTTTCTTACTTGCTGTATCAACAGAACTTTGGATGTTATTTGCAGCTCGAATCATCGGTGGCTTTCTGTCTGCTGCTAATATGCCGACAGTCATGGCTTATGTAGCTGACATAACGTCCGAAGAAGACAGAGGAAAAGGGATGGGGATTATTGGAGCAGCGATTGGACTGGGCTTTGTATTTGGTCCAGCGACCGGAGGGGTTTTTTCTGAAATTAGCTTAGCGATGCCTTTCTATGTGGCAGCAACCTCCTCTTTTATTACTCTTTTCCTTATCTTTTTCATGTTGAGAGAATCATTACCACTTGAAAGTAGGCAGAAACGTGCGAAGAAGAAACGATCACTGCGACTGGAACTTCAAGGTCCAAAGTCAATCCTGTTTTATTTACAGCTCTTTGTCTCGTTATCACTCGCTGGCCTTGAAGCCACCTTCGCCTACTTTGCTGCCGAACGAGCAGGACTTGGACCTGTTCAATTAGGATATATCTTTATGATCATGGGACTTGTGGGTGCGATGATTCAAGGAGGTCTTGTAGGCAGGTTAACAAAGAAATACGGGGAAGGCGTTGTCATTCAAGCTGGAATTACGATTTCAGCGATTGGTTTTGCGTTAATTTTACTTATTGATAACTTTGTAACAGCGGCTATCTTTTTATCGATCTTTGGGATTGGGAACGGCCTCATCCGTCCAAGTGTATCATCGTTATTAACGAAAGAATCAACAACAGGATATGGAAGCACAACGGGCTTACTATCGTCGTTTGATTCGTTAGGAAGAATTATTGGTCCACCTTTAGGCGGTTGGCTTTATACGTTTACCATTGGGATGCCCTACCTTTCGGGGATTTTCTTATCCGTTGTCGCCTTATTCCTGTATCGAATCTATGTAGCACGTTCTCATCATTCATCATTGCATCAGCCAAATTAACACCTACACAAAACCCTCGAGTCTGATACTCAGAGGGTTTTGCTTCGTTTATTTTAGCTATGACGATTCGTTTTCTTCTTTTTCTCTCTCTTTGACGCGTTTGGAGTCCCTCCAGATCGTGAATGAGGGTTTGTTTCATTTGCATACTCTACAGCTTGCTCAAGTTTCTTTTTCATCGTAATGTCCTCCCCAAAAAGAAAAGTCATGTTGTTCTTTTTTAGGGTTACCGAATACGTTTCATTCACTCCTGACAAAAACTACATAGGTCGTATAGACTACTGATGTGTATCTCCTCATTCAAGTGATACAAGCATTTTCTCTTTTGGTATATGAAGAAACAAAATGATGAATAATAAAAGATCGATATTCTATACGGAGGTGAATATGTTGCGCTCGAAGAAAATGGCCAATAAGGTACCATATCTTTTGTTGGGTGTGATCCATTTGTTCATCCTTGTTTACACTTTTTATAAAAGTAAAGATAAAAAAAGGCATATCATATTATTATTAAATTATATCGGCTTTGCTTATATATTTGATTACATTGTTGTTTCATTATATAGTGGATATCAGTACCGTCCCAAATTCCTCAAACAAAAACAATTAGATGATATCCTTGGCTCGGTTTTATCTCAGTTTTTTTATGTTCCTGTTACCGCGTTATTTATTACCTCTTTTCACTTAGGATGGAAAGTAAAACTGCTCTTTACTGTTTGCTTTTCCATGATTGAACGACTATTTATCTATTTAGGTATTTTTAAAAACAATTGGTGGAAAACAATGTATACATTTGTGTTGATTTTCATTTCTTTTATAATCAATGACATATGGTATCGCCAGCTAAAAAAAGAAAACCTATTCGTAACAACTATATCATTTTTCAACATGATCCAAGTAACTTGGATGAACATCGTCTTTACGTTTGCTGTTTTACGACAATTACGTTATGGGTCTGATTGGTTTTTCTCCTGGAAGGAGCATTTTAGAGTTGCACCTGCAATTGGATTACTCATCTCACTGTTATTAGCTTGGGGAACACGTATCGGAAGTTGGAGGGCAAAACTGAAACTACTCTGTTCGATGCTAGTTATCGATATGTTTTTAATGAAAGAACAATTATTAAAGGTAAAATCATTCCCCATCTTACTGACCATCTATTTGCTAATGATTTACTCAGCAAGTTATTTTAAGCGCTTAGTCTTTATTGAAGCAAACAAATGTAGATCATGATTGATGAACCTTCTTCATTCAACTTTGACATGGATCTTAGCTACTGCATTGTACCCATACCCTTTTTTATTCCAATGTGGTTCCTGTGGTTGGAGTCGTCCTTTTGAGTCAATTGCTCTTGACTGGATGGTGTACTCACCTTCCTGCTGGACCCTCCAATCGATTGACCACTTACACCATGTGTATCGATGAGTAGGATCGGTTTCAATCAATGCCTCTTGCCATGTATTCCCTTCATCAAAACTGATTTGAACGTTAGTAATTTCACCCTTCCCTGTCCAGGCAATCCCATGGACTCTATGAACACCATTTTTAATAATCGTATAATTCAGTGGATACTGGATCGTTGAATTCACATTTATTGTCGTCACCGGAAAAGGTTTCATTTCACCTTCGTTAGGATAATAAACATAATCATCGGTTTGAAAAGGGCCTTCGAAGGAATGGTCAATAACAGTAATATTTTTTAACCATTTTACAGATGCCATCGCATACCATTCAGGTACAATCAGTCGAAAGGGAAAGCCATGTTTATAGGGAATGGTTTTACCATTATAAGCATATGCAATAATCGTATCCGGATGAAGGGCTTTCGCAAGCGAAAGGCTCCGTTGATAAGAGACCACTTCACCTGTACCTGTTTTCTCTCCAACATCCCAACCTTCGAACACCACTTCTTTGGCTTGCTTTGATAGACCTGTATATGAGAGCAACGTACTTAGTGAGACACCTTGCCATTGCCCCTGACTGATTGCTCCTTCTTCCCATTGTTCACCGTATACACGTGGATCAAATTTTGACCGTTTATTCCCTGCGCATTCAAGAACAACGGTTAAAGTCTTCCGATCCAAGCAAAAGAGTTCATTGTAAGTAAATGTATAAGGATTGATGACTTCACCTGTAATTGGGAGCGTATAGCTTTGCGGACCTAAAACTGGATAAGAAAAATGATTTCGCCGAAAAAAATAATATGAGGGAATGTATTGCTGAGGTAAAAAATGAATAGGAGACTCTTGATTTTCCGGGTCAAGACTTTTTGTGATCAAGTATGGGTATCCTTTATGTGAAGGCATATTCTTCATCACTCCATTAATCTCCAATAATAGTTTACTTATATTAACTGATGAAGAACTTTATTCTGTCCTTTTATCGTATAATCACCCTTTTGAAACTATTTATCCTTAGCAAATGTTTTTAAGACGCCTAAAGGGGAAAACCCCCTTTGGGCACTTACAACAATGCAATGTGATACGTTAGCGAACCCCTTAAACGCCTTTTAATGAAGGCATTCTTAATAAACGCTTGAACTGTAAAGTCAATTTTTTTAGTAAGAATACCACTCTAAGAGCTTCGAAAAACAATGTTGGGAAGAAGCGAAAAAGGATGTTCAAAGTGTATCCCTCCACATTGAAGTTATCATGTTTGCAAAAGCAAACATTAGCATTAGTATCTACCACATTTCACAATATCATTCTTGTCTCCCCTAAAAATTCGATACCTGACTACAGGAAGTATATACATATATAGACTTCTCTAGTTTTGGAGATAGTAACGTTAAATCATGATATGAAAGGAATGTTGCTATTTCATGGACGATAAGACAAAAATTCAATTAACATCTACAGAAATGTCCGGCTTATGGAGTCAGTATTTAAATGACACACTGGCTACTTGCGTTAATACATACTTCCTCGAGAAGGTAGATGATCCTGAAACGAGATCGATTATAGAATTCACATTAGGTGTAGCCAAAAATAACTTGTCCATCATGGAAGGCATCTTTAAAAAAGAAGGATTTCCGATCCCGATTGGTTTCACCGAAAATGATGTTAATCCAAGTGCACCTCGACTCTTTTCCGATGCATTTATGTTAATGTATTTACGACATATGTCCATTCTTGCAATGGCTGCAAGTAGCGCCGCAATCGCTGTTGTTACTCGTCCAGATGTTGTTGATTTTCACAAACGTGTACTAAATAAATCAGTGAAGTTGCAAGACTTGACCCGCGATCTCATGTTGCAGCAAGGAACATATCAGAAACCACCACTCATTTCGGTCCCAGACGAGGTGGATTTTGTCGAAAAACAACAATTTTTAGCTGGATTCTTTGGGAAAAAGAGATCGTTAACCGCAGTTGAAATTACTCATTTATTTTTAAATGCACAAACAAACATGGTTGGGAAAGTTCTTATGACTGGCTTTGCTCAAAGTGCTGAACGTGATGACGTGAAACAATTTTTAATACGTGGAAAGCAATTGGCACAAAAACATATTGATATTTTTAGTGAAATCCTTCAAAAGGATGACTTACCGGTTGCTATGAGTTGGGATTCGTCTGTAACCAACTCCACAACCAAAGTATTTTCTGACAAGCTGATTATGTTTCACACGTCTGCAATGATCGCTGCTGGTATTGGAAATTATGGAGTGGCATTAGCAGCAAGTCCACGTAGGGATTTAGGGTTGAAATATGCATCGATGATCCCCGAAATTTCCTTGTATGCTGAAGATGGCGCCAATATTATGATTAAACACAAGTGGATGGAAGAACCACCACAGGCCGATGATCGTGATCAATTGATAAGAGGTTAAACCTTCAAAAGCAATTAGCCCTACTAATGCACAAACTAGATTTCCAGTGCACCATTTACATGGAATAATTCCATGGGAGTTTTCGTTGTGTACCCATATTCACGATTAGACCATTTGTCTACCTCCTCCTTTTTTTGATTTTATCCACCATACTGGGGGCTCCTACCTGTTCCACCTTTTTGGCCACCACCATCTCCAATTATCCTTTAAGCGGCTGTCCTAAAAGGGGTTATCTACCTTTTAGGACGATATCAATTTTGATCAAGTTCTTTATACTGACATAACAAATACGTTTTATTCTGCTTTTTCATCTCCTTGCAATAAAATTCACCCTTGTGATTTTTAATGGGTTTGTGCCGAACAAGCCCCGCCGACTTACTTATTAAAAGAATGTTAATATTTTATTAATATATTACTCTAGTTTTATTCATCCAAACGTATTATAATAAGTTCTTCGAGTTCTTTAATTTATTCACGGGTGGGAAATACAATGTCTGGAAAAAAAATCCAAAATCAAAAAAGTGATACGAAATACACACTAAAAGAATATCTACGCTTCCTTGTTCCTTCATTACTAGGGATCTTCCTTTTCATGGTGCCTTTAAGCTATCAAGGTGACGTCACCATTCCTGTTGCTTTTATGGCAAACCAAGTAGAAGCACTACTTCAAGGGATTCTTCCGGCACTGATCACAATCATTCTCTTTTTTGTTGCCGTCATGACAACAATCGTAAGCACGTTTCAACCACAATCACTGATGCGCTATCCATTGATACAAGCCCTATTTTTTGTGCAACCCATTTGGCTATACACACGCATTCTTGGACTTATTTTTGCAGTGATGACGTTCTTTCAGATCGGCCCGGAATGGGTGTGGTCGATGGACACTGGTGGGTTATTACTAACAGACTTAATCCCTATTCTGTTTTCTGTATTTTTATTTGCCGGCTTTCTCTTACCTCTCTTATTAAACTTCGGGTTATTAGAGCTGTGTGGGGTTCTCTTAAACAAAATTATGAGACCTTTATTTACGCTCCCGGGCCGCTCTTCAATTGATTGTTTAGCCTCTTGGATGGGAGACGGGACGATTGGCGTATTACTCACAAACAAGCAGTATGAGGAAGGCTATTACACGAAACGCGAGGCTGCGGTCATTGGCACAACATTTTCGGTTGTATCTATTACCTTTAGTATTGTGATTTTATCGTATATGGATTTAGAGCATCTATTTTTACCTTTTTATCTAACGATTATCGTTGCTGGTTTTGCTGCGGCTGTGATCTGTCCGCGCATTCCACCACTATCACGAAAAAAAGATGAATATATGATCGATAATCCTCAACGAATTTCAGATCATGAGTTACAAGATGTTTCTGTAGTAAAATTTGCAATTAAAAAAGCAGTGCAACGAGCCACTGCAAATGACAATGGCTTTGCTACGTCAACTAAAAATGGCTTAAAAAATGTGCTTGACATGTGGTTTGGGGTGATCCCTGTTGTGATGGCATTAGGAACCGTCGCACTTATTATTGCGGAACACACACCAGTATTTGAACTATTAGGAATGCCATTTATTCCAATCCTACAGCTCTTACAAGTCCCTGAAGCAGCTCAGGCTGCACAAACAATGGTGATCGGCTTTGCTGACATGTTTTTACCGGCGGTGATCGGTAGTGGGATTGAAAGTGAGTTTACCAGATTTGTGATTGCGGCGGTCTCAGTTACGCAGTTAATCTATATGTCGGAAGTTGGTGGATTGCTACTTGCTTCAAAGCTACCAGTCACATTTAAAGATCTAGTGATTATCTTTTTACAACGAACGATCATTGTTTTACCCATAATCACTTTACTTGCTCACTTTATTTTCTAAAAAAGCTAAGGCTGCTTGCCACGTCTACATTGGCAAGCGCCTTAGCTTTTTTTCATATGAATTCCTACTGCAAAGGAACATAGCCTGTTTGCTCGACGATCTGTTGACCTTGTTCCGATCGCATCCACTCAATAAACTTGTCAATATGCGGATGGTTATGGTCTGTCCTAGTGATTGCATAGAACTGATCGACAATCGGGTACGTTTCCGTTTGTATCGTATCCACCGTCGGGCGTACACCTTCTACCGCGATATGTTTAATCTCCCCACTTCCCACCATTTCTCCTGAAAAATACCGAAACGAAAACCCAATCGCACTCGATCGGTTTCGATAATTTGTCGTTTCCGTAATAATACCACCCATGGCAGAAACGATATCCTCAGAAGGTGGGTCCATTAACGGTTTACTGTTCATCATACTCTGTAAGGCCGATTGGCTTCCACTTCCTTCTGGGCGCTGAAAAGCACGAATCCTTTCATTTTTGCCCCCAACGTCCTGCCAATTCGTGATCTCCCCACTATAGATCCCTTGCAGTTGATCGATCGTTAACTCATCAACGGGATTTTTATGGTGAACAAAAAAAACAAACGCTTCCCTCCCAATCGGTGTTAGTGTTAACTCAACACCAAGACGCTCTGCTTGCTCAAATTGCGTTGCTGAGGGTTCAGCGATAAATATAATATCTACGTCTGAGTAAAGGAGACGTTCAAAGGCGTTAGCCGTTTGACTTGAGACAACCTCACTCGTATGTAATGGATACTCTTTTTCAGGGTAAACAGCTTGCACAAAGCCCGCATACACTGGATACAAAGCCGTCGCACCATCTAAAAGGGGCAAATTCTCCTCAATCCTATACATTGACTCCTCGTCAAGTGAAACAGCCTTTGTTTGTTCAGCAAACGGACGATACTCCAACAAATCTACATCTTGTGTACTGACGATTTCTAGACTCTCAAGATAACTTTGATAGGATTCATACGTGATCACAGATACAATGGCCAAGATGATAAACGAAAACACGCCCATCCTTGAATCTCTACGTTTCATCTGACCGTAGATCGTCAAAATCACAATCGCGATCAATCCTATCGTTACTACTGTGACGAACGGAACATAAAACGACGGTCTGAGCATAATTGAAGCGATAATAGCGGCTATATACCCGACAAATCCTAAAACAATCACAACTAGAAAAGCAAATAATAGTTTCATTGTTTCCCCTCCCTTTTTACTCTTTGTCTTATCTGAACATTTCTGGCATTGATTCATATCTGAGCTTCCTTATGGTAAACTATACCATAGTTTACGAGTATTCTAGCACAGAGAAAGGGGCAGCACTCGTGAAAAAACTAACAATCTCTTTATTACACCTGTTGCCGGTGGCTGGAGACATTACATATAATCAAAAGCTCATCGAGAAGGCAATCAATGTCGCTGCTACAAAACAGGCTGGCTGGATAGTAACCCCAGAGCTAGCGACAAGCGGGCTGCAATTTACGAATGTAGTCGGGACGGATTGGATCAACGAGCAGCCGGATGAATGGTTGACACACCTATCTAAGGTTGTCCAGCAGGCAAATGCTACGCTCTTTCTAGGCTCTGCCGAACGCTCGAGTACTGGTCACCTCTATAATTCCGTCTATGTCATTGACAGACAAGGTAAGGTTATAGGAAAACAGCGAAAGCTTTCAGCCATCGATCAGTGGTCCAGTCCAGGTGAACGGATTGAACCCATTGAAATAGACGGTATCAAAACAGGCATCATCATTTGTGCAGATGCCTATCCGAGTGAAATCGCCTCGACACTTGCAAACAAGGGTACAGAGCTCCTGGTTGCTCCGTCCTCATGGGGACCTGGTCTGCACGGACCAACAGGTGAGTGGGAGCAACGATCATGTGAAACTGGATTGCCTTTATTTGTTTGTAATCGCACCGGTGAAGACGAAACCGTTTCCTTTTGGGAAGCAGAAAGCCTCGTCATTCATCATGACAAACGGCTACTCGCTCATCAATCAAAACAATCAGCATGCCTAACGTTTGACTGGGACGTTGATAAAAACGAATTGATCTCTACTACATTTGATGTTGATCAACTTGATTAATAAGCTTGAAGAACGTGTTTTATTGACCTCTATCACCCAAATTTATAAACCTTGATCTTTTACAACCCTTTTCGTTTCCTAGCATTGGGTAATTTTGTTATAGTTACAGTAGACTTTCACACATTAACTAAATTGGAGATGATCATATGTATCGAAAAGTATCCGACTTTTTAACAGATTGGTCTAATGGGGCTAACGGAACAGCACAAGTGCTAGAGGCTTTAACGGACGAAACAATAGATCAAGCGATTGTTGAGGGGCACAGTACATTAGGCTGGCTTGGCTGGCATTTAGCAACGACCCCCGCTTTCTTTGCTAGCACCGTCGGAGTAAAGATCGAACTAGAGGTTGATCCAAAAACTGTACCAGATCAAGCAGACACCATTTCATCAACATATCAAAAAGTATCTGAACAACTTCAATATCAAGTCGAACAACAGCTGACGGATGAACAACTATCAGAAGAAGTTGAAAGCTTTGTTGGGAAGACACCACGAGGTGCATTACTGAGAACGTTAATTGATCATCAAACCCACCACCGTGGTCAAATGACCGTTCTTCTACGCCAGGCAGGCTTATCAGTTCCAGGTGTTATGGGGCCAACAAAAGAAAACAACGCATAACTTAGTGAAAAGGGCTGAGACAAAAAGGAACCATCCTTTTATCCCAGCCTCTTTTTCGTTTGATGACTAATCGCTTAAAATCATCACGGAAGAAACAACACTTGCTACTTTCTTCTCATTTTGAACTAAATCAGAAACGAGATAAGCCACTTTCCTTCCCATTCTTTCCACTCTTGCCTCTACTTCTACCTCTCCAATTTGCACCGGTCGGTGAAAGGTCGTATGTAGATCAATCGATGTAAACGTTTGCTGTTCATTTACTTTAGAGGAAACCGCATAAGCCATCATCGTATCGGCAGCGGCAGCCACATAACCACCCATTGCCACACCGATTCCATTGATAAATTTATCGTCGACCGTCCATATGCCACGGGCGATTCCATCGCTTGCATATGTTGGTTCGATTTGTAACGTGACATCACAATTCGGCGGCTTCTTCCCTTTCGTTACCACTTCTGCTAAATCAGTTCCTTTAAAGATCTTGATCATTTTTACAACTCCCCTGTATATAATGTCTTACGATACTGAATATTCTAACATTACATTTAGAAAGTGTCATCGTAAACTAAAAGAACATCCCCCTCTCCTACGCCCGTTAAAGGTGCTGTGACTAGCTAGCCCGACTGTTTATCTTTCTTGTTAGGCATTCTAGTCCTTTACATGAAAAAAGACCACTTCACGTTAGCGGTCTATTCGTCAAAACGTTATGCCTTTCTCTTCGGTAGGAGTAAATGTTTTCTTCTCATCCAATCCCTCATTAATGCATTACACTCATGCGGTGCTTTTGTGGGTACTTGATGTTTTGTTCCCTGGACATAAACAACTTCGACATCTTCAACAACCCGACGAAACAGATGCTGATACGCATGAACGTAATAATCATGGGCCCCATAGATTAACAACAATGGAGCTTTAATTTGATGTAGACGATCGGCACTGCTGTAATGTAAGCCAACATGATATTGCTCAGCTAGCATTTGCGCATCTGTTCGTTTGATTTCTCTATACATTTCATCTGCTGCTTGCGGGTCGGAAAAATGATTTTTAGCTAGCCCCGCAGCTAAGATGGTCATTAATCCATTTTTCGCTGCCCAAATACCAAGTTGATATTCCTTTTCTAAAAAGAAACTGTTTACTGCAAAATAACCACCAATAATCATAAGACCCGCTGTCCGCTCAGGGTACGTAATGGCAAACTCTTGAGCAATACAAGCACCGTTTGAATAACCACAGATCACAGCTTTATGTACACGATTAGCATCTAATACTCGTTTCACATCGTAAGCTAGTTGTGTCATCGTCATCGGTTCGGAACTTCGATCACTCCGACCGTCGCCTCGAATATCAAACGTGATCAACTTACATTTATCCATTAAACCGACTTGATAACGAAATGTAAGGTGACCAACACCTGGTGGTGGGATAAAAATAATCGTTGTACCCTTTCCTATGGTTTCATAATAAATTGATGGTTGATGTCTTTCCTTAGCAAACGGCATCTGCTCATTCAACTCCTTATCACTGTTCCCTTATAAAAAGGACCGATGTCCACCTAATCTTATGTTCCTTCTTCATTTAACTTTTACTATCCCTCAATCTTTGACTCCTATTCCTAGGGAAAAAGTCAACACGAACAGAGGTCAGAAAATAATTATAGTATTGATTTAAGAAAAAAGGTTCCTGTGTTGTTATGGACGTTTCCCAGATTCAAGTGTCACGACTACAATTTCGGGGCGATTAAAAAGCCTTACCGGAATGATACTATTACCCAGTCCCCGATTGACAATCATTGTCGTCTCCCCTAGTGTATGCTTGCCTGAGTCATATGTCGGAAACAAGCCTTGATTAGGCGCGACAAGCCCACCAATGAGCGGAATTCTAAATTGTCCGCCATGGGCATGCCCCGAAAATACGAGGTCAATATCAAATTGTGAGTACAGCGATAATAACTCTGGACGATGGGACAATAAGACCTTATAATCTGTTTCACCTCTTCCATCTGCGAGTGCTTCTGTTATTGTCTGATCAACCATTTCATCGTCTTGACCATGTGTTCTAGCAGGATCGTCAATTCCGACAAGTTGAATCTGCTCATTTCCTTTACTCAGTTCAATACTAGAATCCCTAAGCACACCGACACCGGCCTCGATTAATTTCTGTTCAAGTAAATCGAAGTGACCAGACCGCCATTCATGATTTCCAGTTACATAATACACAGGTGCTACTTCCACTAATTGTTGCATCAAAGTTAGACTACGATCTTCATGATACGTTCTAGAATCCACCAAATCCCCGGTAAATACAATCAAGTCGGGTTGTTCAGCCTTAACCTTCTTAACTAACGTGCGTTGATTGTCACCAAACGATTTACTGTGTAGGTCTGATAATTGGACGATCGTCCAACCTGAAAAACTCTCTGGTACCCGTTCGGAGCGAACCTCATAGCCAGTGATTACAATCAAATTATTTTGAACATAAACAAATACGATCAATCCGATCAAGCTAAATAGTGCAACGAAACCAAACCTTTTCACTTTTCTTTTCAAAATAAAACACCTCATTGGGAATGGATGTATTTAATAAATAAGTTAGGAACCCTTGGGCATACTTAAAGTGTGTTTGAACATAAAGGAGGAACTACACTCATGACAAACGTCAACAAGAAAATGGAGGAACTGTTTCAAGAAACATGCGGCACATGGGAAAACTGTACGGAGACAAATATACAGTCGTTCTTAGAACAGTGTAGGCAGCAAAATATCGACCCGCAATATTGCATGAGCTGGGTTGAACAACATAAGTCACAAATCCCTGACTGGGAATCCGTTTCAAAAGTATCGCTCGATTGGGTGAATGAACACACGGCAACTGGATCTCCTGTCACTGACACAGATCAAAGCCCTTTTTAAAATGTGGAGAGCACGCCGACTCTCCACTAAATTTCCCATTTTACTCACTCTTTTCTTTCAAGCTCTTCAACACGCTTTTTTAATAATTCAATGTCATGCCTCTGTTTACTACTCCCAGTACGTTTACTTTTTAATACAAGTATTAGAATGATTCCGATTAGAATTAAGATCAATAGTAAAAAGAAATTTTGAAAGATAAAATCTACGATATCCCCCACTCCCTACCTCTTCATCAGTAATAAAGAGTATATCATACATATTTTGTTAGTTGTTTTCGTTACAAAATATTTAAATAGACATACCCAAAATAGTCGCCTATGCATACACTTTTATTGACCAAACAAATGGAGGGGATCCAATGGAGCACGTACATGAATATACTGATTCACAGGCACCCGCTGAAGCCTTTGCTCAAGGGTTTGATCATTTAGAGCGTCAGTTACCGTATGGTCCATATCATAGACGTCGATACCCATATTGGTGGTTTTTCCCGCCTTATTATCATAGCCCACCGTTTTATCCGCCATTTTATCCACCTTTCCCACCTTACTACCCACCATTTTACCCGCCTTACTTCCCGTTTGGTTATGGAGGGTATTAAAAAGACCGTCATTAAACGCCCCAAAACAGATAAAAAAGAGCGTCACTATCAAGTGGCGCTTCATTTCGTCATATGTACGAGAACTGCTTCAGAAACTCTTCTACTTTTTCATTATATTCTAGATCATATACTGAAGGTTGGAGCCACTACTTATGCTACAGACATTAGTTGCTCATGATTTCTTTGACTCTACCTACAATCCCACTTTCTAACCTAACCTTGATCCCATGTGGGTGTGTAGCAGAATTAGTAAGAATCGTTGATACGATACCTTCTGTTAGCTTTCCAGAGCGTTGATCTTGTTTTTGAACGACCTTGACTTTGATCCCTGGCTTAATATTAGCTCGCTTTGTTCCTGGCATGATTATAATCTCCTTCTTAAATATTTTTTTATGTTGGTTTGTTCTAAAATGAACGACTTGTAATGTTCCATCTAGATTATACCACTTCAACGCTAAACAAATCGAAAGAGCTGTCGAATCGACAGCTCTTTCGATTAATCATCCCATTCCACGTAGAGAACCTCTCTAGTTATCACATCAATACAGACGGTTATCTCATCGTCATCCCTAGTACTTTCTTTGCAAAAAGCTAAGTAAAGGTTTAGCTCACAAAAAAATAGAACAGGATCCCTCTGCCTAGGGTATAAGTCCTACTTTTCAATAAAGTCCTAAGCGCTGTTTAATTCAACATTTTACCCAGTCACTAGCTATAGTTGTATTCCGTCAATGATCACCGAAAACGAATGGACTCCATGCTTATGTAGGGAGCCATGTTCCAGTCAACAATGATTTCTAATCCATAAAAAGAGGGTGCCCTAAAAAAGTGTAATACCTTTTAAGACACCCTCTGATATGCTCTCTGCGCGCAATGAGAGTCACTCGTCATTTTTAGTTGTTATTGTTGCGGTTGTTGTTATTGTTGCGGCGGTTATTTACATTGTCGACATTGTTGTCGTTTGCAAATTCAACGTTTGCGTTGTCAACGTTCAATTCTTGATTGTTGTTGTTGCGGTTGTTATTACGATTGTTACGGTTGTTGTTATTGTTGTTTGCCATCGGTATCACCTCCACAACCATTACTTTTCCCTGAAAACTGTTTTTAATACAAACAATTTTAACCGAAGGCAATTATGCTTCATTCAAACGCCCCTATTTATCGACCAACAAAAATATCCACCTTCTCATGACTTGAAGATGGCATCATAAATAACGATTGTCTTGTCCACTTAAGATGAGGTCACTTGTTTTTTTATTTTTAATTCTTCATATTGATTTAAGAGTGTATCTAAATATTGGCTATATTGGACTGTTTTATCGGCTTTCAATCCATATTTCATCCCATAATAAATCAACTGTTCTCTCACAACATCTATTTCTTTCACCAACTGTTGCTGCTTCATTATGAACCTCTCATTATATTATATTTTTACACATAAGCCTTATTTTAACAGATATATCGCTCGATAGACATATTTAAATTATGTAATTTTATCTATATATATAACCCGTGCTTTAGAAGGATATATAACTCCGTGCCAGATTAACCTTCATATCCTCAGACCTATATCCTTCTATGCGACTAGGGTCGTTTCCTTCATTTGATTAATGATACTTATTTAAATGAAGTCACTACACACGTTACTCATGTTTCTTATGACAAGCACCCATATAACACAGATTTACATACATTATTAATAGAAATTCAATTCGCTACTGGGAAGGAGAACCTTCATTTATGAGTTTACTAGCTTCAGAAATCACCCAACATACCTATCAGAAGCCAATTCATTCTAATAACAATCTATACCCTCGATATACAGATCAAGAATTTTATCACCGACCGATCAATGACGATCAGACTATTGGTACTTCAAGCTCACATGTTGATAATCAAAACAGTTCTCTCATAAACCCTACAAAAATGACACGATCATTCCTAGAACACCTCCGTCAAGGTAGCTATATCTTTTATGCTAGACACGCAGAAGCGACCGCTGGGGAAGATTCCACATTCATGAATATTCAGGATTGTTCCACACAAAGAAACCTCTCTGAGAGAGGAAGAAACCAAGCCAGAACATACGGTGAAATTTTCGCTAGATCAAATATCCCTGTAACACTTTTCATTTTCAGCAGTCCGTTATGTCGAACGATCGAAACCGCACAACTTGCATTCGGCCCTAACAATGTGCAAGTTGATCCATTTTGGTTAAACTTTTATCAATTAAGTGGACAGTTACACCCGACAAAACAAGCAAACATCTTAAATACCCTACACTTAGTGTTAGAGACACCACCTCCTGCAGGAATCAATAAAGTGATTATTGCCCATAGTTTTCCACCTGGGGTTGGTTTAGGGCGAATGCCGAACATGGGAACAATCGTTGTAAGACCTCGTGGGCAAGGCCGAGGATACGAGGTTGTTGGTCAGTTAACATTAGATCATTTTGAAGGTTTACTTGATGAATAATGGATGAGAAACAGGAGATGATTCGTTCATCTCTTGTCAGATCAAGTATCATTTTCATTGGTCCGATCAACTAAACTTTACCTGAGGAATATCTTTATTTACGAAGATCTTGGCGAAGTGGAGGATAATTTGAACGCACCTATCATAAACTACAGGTATGGAGGTGGACCTATGGAAAATAAACCAATGCATTATGACGGAAGCATCCAAAACAGCGATGTGACAAACACAAACCACACCGAGGAACCATTTACATTAACGGATGAAATGAGAAAAAACATCAGTGCTAATCCTTACCAATCGACAGAAAATGAATAGAAGTGGTGGTGCGACTTGTACATACCTCATCTTTCATATGTGACAAACTGTATCAACTCTAACGCTCAGAAATGAACTGAGCGTTTTATTATTGCTCTTGTGTTATAAACCTGTTCAAACACACGTAAAGAAGGTCTTTAAGTTTCTGTATATGATTTCATTTTTTTCAAAAACTAATCTAGATCAATTAAAACAGAAAGGACAGGTACAAACAATGACACAAGTATTGTACATTACAGCACATCCAAATGACGAGACTCAATCCTATAGTATGGCAACAGGCAAAGCTTTTATTAATACGTATAAGGAGCAGAATCCTGACCACGAAGTCGTGCATATTGACCTCTATCAAACAGATATTCCTTATATTGATGTCGACGTGTTTAATGGCTGGGGGAAACTTCGATCCGGACAAGACTTTGACCAACTTTCAGCGGAAGAAAAAACAAAGGTTTCACGCCTTTCAGAACTATGCGAGCAATTTATTTCCGCAGATAAATACATTTTTGTTACACCATTATGGAACTTTTCATTCCCGCCACTTGTCAAAGCGTACATTGATGCCATTGCTGTTGCTGGGAAAACATTCAAATATACAGAAGAAGGTCCAGTTGGCCTCTTAACCGATAAAAAAGCCTTACATATTCAAGCGCGAGGCGGTATTTATTCAGAAGGGCCAGCAGCTCAAATGGAAATGGGGCATCGTTTTCTTGACGTTATTATGCAATTCTTTGGGGTCCCTTCGTTTGAAGGATTATTTGTGGAAGGTCATAATGCTATGCCTGAAAAGGCTGAAGAGATCAAAGCAAATGCGATCGCCCGAGCCAAAGATCTCGCACAAACATTTTAATAATCAAAAATTAAACCGATGGATCCCCTATTCTAAGGGGTCCATCGGTTTACCTATATACGAAAAGCAATCTTTCCAATCTGCGAAGCGGACTCTAGTCGTTCAAACGCTTGCTGAAAATCGTTCAGAGAATAGACGTGATCTACTACGGGCTTGATTTGATGTTTGTTGATAAATTCAAGCATCTGTTGATATTCTTCTGCACTACCCATCGTCGATCCGAGAAGATTAAACTGTCCGTAAAAGAACTGACGGAGGTTAAGCTTAACCTCATCTCCTGCTGATGCCCCGAATGTGACGACAGTCCCCCCAGGTCGTACTTGTTGTAATGATTTATCAAATGTAGCTGCACCTACACACTCAATCAGAAGGTCCACCTTTTCACCAACAAGTGCTTGATCCCAGTCCTCATGACTATCGATCGCTTTATCTGCACCAAGCTCAAGTGCCATTTTACACTTTTCCGACGAACGAGACGTCACATACACCGTTGCCCCTACTGCTTTTGCAAATTGTAGCAAAAACGTCGCAACACCACTACCAATCCCAGGAATAAGCACTTTCATATCTGCTTGAATGCGAGCTCTTGTAAACAACACCCGATACGCTGTCAATGCCGCAAGAGATAAAACACCAGCTTCCTCCCAAGATAAATGCTCTGGTTTTTGCACGACATTTCCCGCAGGAATAATCACCTGTTCAGCAAAGGTCCCATCATCAGGAAGACCGAGGATTTCGAATTCTTTGGGAGGGGCATCACTTGTCTCCTTCCAACCAAGGCCAGGGTTAATCACCACTTCATCACCGATTTTGACATCTGTTACACCTTCACCAACAGCATCCACAACCCCGGCACCGTCCGAACCAATGATAAGAGGAGGGTCAGTCGGTTGATGACGCTTAAGTACAAACAGATCACGATGATTTAAGCCTGCTGCCTTTAGTGAAACACGCACTTCACCCCGTTTTGGTTGTGGGGTTTTAACCTCACGACAAGAAAGCCCTTTCATCCCCGTTTTTGACTCATGTACAATCGCCTTCATATTCATCACTCCATTTTTATATGTATCTTACAAAAGATTCATTATCTTTATCATACATCTAGATGCTCCTATGAAACCACTTATACTAGCTGAATTCTCATTATACTAAATGGCAAACGATAATCGAAACTCTGTCCCTTTCCTCATCTTGCTTTACACCTCGATTTTACCATTAAAATGATTGACTAGCTTATGCACCATAAACAAGCCAATGCCTTGCCCTGCAACAAGGATATGAGAGCCATCGCTTACTTCTATATCTTCCGTTAGTGATATCGACTTTGTTTTTAGAGTCATGCTAACCTCCTGTTGTATTGTAGAATGCTTACATAATTATTCTCTATGAAGGTAGCAAAACCTTTCAAAAAGTCAGTTTTTACCTAATTTTAGTATTTTTAATATGATTATCATTTCATTCATGTTAGGCTCCTTTTCAAGTAAAGCAAAGCCTTTCGTCTAGTAGACTAGATTAAAAATGCTCACAAATGTTGTGAAATACATTTGTGAGCATTTAACTTTTATATAATGTTTCAATGCAGCGGTATCATGGTGCCAGTATTACTTTTTAGTATAAGCAGAATATTCACCGCCAAAATATATACCAAACCCTGTAAAATCACAACTACCCTCTTCTGATATTTCATGAACACGAATCGATTCATCAACTAATTCCAATGTAGCTTCACAACTTCCACTACTAAAAGATGCCGTATCAGCAGAGGTTAATTGGGCTTCTCCATCATACTCATTAAATTCCCAAGGCATTTGATAACCAGCTAACTGACCACCGGTAGGGTCATAACGGTAACCAGTTTGTGATACAAACGATATTGCGTTCGAATTTTTTTGATGCACATATAACTCCGTAGTCATACCAGTCCCTGTATATCCTAAATTATAATATTGACCTAACCATGCTGAAGATTCTATGTTCCCGGTTCCATCTCCTCCAACGCTTACAGTTCTTGTGGAACCTTCCCAATGTACGGCCTCCCCTAACGATTGACTAATGAAACGAAGAGGAACAAACGTACGTCCTTCCCTCACTTGCGCCGGAACAGAAATGTTCACTTCTTTTCCATTTACTTTTGCTGTATTAGATCCTATTTTCAACCACACCGTTGTGTCACCTTTTGCAGCATCAATGGTTTTTTCTTTTTGATTCCATTGAACCGTTGCACCTAATGATTCAAAAATCCCTCTTAACGGCACTAAGGTCGTGCCATTTTCAATGACACCTTCATTGTTGTAATATTGCTTTTCATCATTTTCTATGTAGATAGAAACATCACTATATGCATGAGCACGACTATCACTAACATTTAAAATACAAAATAGTGTTAAGCTAAGTAAAGCGAGCTTCAAAATATTCATTGGTTTCCCCCTATTTTTCATTTAAAGAAACTTTTAGGTAAATATTCCTTTAAACTTTAGCTAAATTTTACCACATTCATAATGAAAGTAGGTTAATTTCACTAATAAAATTAAATTTAAATGCTTTTTACAATTTCTCCTTACACTGTTTTACCCAGTTAAAAAATTCATATTTTAACTATCCTTCCTCATGACCATTGAACTTGACTGACATAAGGTTTGAAACATGGATTCAATTGAATTTTTGAGATGATTGTTGGAAGGAGACAATAATTGGAGATAACAAAACCCCTTGCCTAGCAAGGGGTTGGACGTTTATATGTATGGTGACCCGTACTGGATTTGAACCAGTGACCCCTTGCCTGTCAAGCAAGTGCTCTCCCGCTGAGCTAACGGATCATTTATTAAGAATATGTATAATATACAATAGAACAAGTCCCTATGTCAACAGCGATTTCATAATTGTTTTATCTGAAGCAACGTATGAATGTTTATTTAGAACAATCAAAATCCCCCCTCTCCTGCGACTTCGTAAAAAATCAGTTAAATATATGAAGGCTAACGATAAACAAGAAGAAAAATGCCATCGTTATGTGCAACTTTCTTCGCATTCCGGTTGCTTTTTTATGACGACGGTAGCCTGTAATTAATAAAACGACTAATACGATAAATGCGAAGTAGCCACTTATAAATTTCAAACTCGTGAACGAGCTTGGGTGATGCATCAACATAAGTGCTGCATGAACGATCACAAGTGCTGTACCTGTTATTGCAATTGGAATATGTAACTTCATAAATTTACGAGAACCTTTCGCTAACGCTTTTTTTATATTTCTGTTCTTGCTCTTACGAATGATCAAAAAGATAAAAAACATGTTCACATTTAAAAGAAAGAATACTAACGCCGCTTGTGCAATTCCTTTTGAGGTCGTAATCATCATCGATAGATATTCTTTTTGCCAACTAAATCCTAAGACACAAATCAAAAACAAGCCATTTAAGGCGATCCACCATTTAACCACCGAAATTCTCCTCTCTCTACCAAATCTATCCTCATTCTAACACGCCCCAAACACAACAGTGCCTTATTCTTAAAAATACCCACCTATATGACATATCTAACTCAGCTCAGTACTTGTCCCAAACTAAACATAAAAGAGGATAGGATAAAAGGTACCAATCTTTTATCCCATCCTCTAGATTCTCTTTTCTTTAGCGTTGTGGTCCTCCAAGACCACCTACAAACTGATGCCAAACCCAAGGCCAGAAACCTCCGCCATGACCTGGCCCAGGTGTTGGGGGTCTTGGGGGTCCCCAAGGCCCTCCGCCGTGTCCTGGCCATACTGGTTGCCAGGGAGGCCTTGGTGGGGTCGGGCCAAAATAGGGACTGATTCCGACAAGATCACTATGATGAACTTGGATAAACTGTTGTTGATAAGACGGCCTAGGATAAATAAATAGGCTAACCATTCCAGTGCGATGATTATAATCAAGCACATAGGCAACAACTTGACCGTACCCAGGGATCGTTGTGGTGATCCACTGGTTCATGTAGCGCTCAATCACAGTCGGCGGTAAAAATTGTAATGAAGGTTGTTGACGAAAATTAAAGTCATATTCATGTTGGTAATTATACACACTGCGTCTCTCCTTTCCTCGTTGCTATAGCCTATGTTTACACCCCCCCATTGTGTGAGAATCACACGAAAAACAGAAGCACCTGACTTCCCTCAGATGCTTCTGTTTGACAGGTACATTATTTATCTAGGTTATCCATTTCATCTTCAAGCTTTTTTGCAAACCGCACTAGCTTGTCTACGTGTTGGTTCCCTGAATCAATGGTCTCATCTATTTCATCTTGAATGTCTTTATACGCATCAAAGTATTGTTCATTCTTATCGATCGTTCTCTTCGACTCCTGCATCATACCTGCGATTTCTTGACTACTAGCCGTTAACTCCTCCATCGTCGCTGCAATCTTATCTATATCTCCAGAAAAGCCCTTTAACTGATCTAACACCTGGTCCAAACTTTCATGGACAGAAAAAAACATTTTTCCACCTTCATTAATCTCTTCACGATCATCGGTCATCGAATCAACGACAAATTGGACATCTTTATTTACAGCTGAAATGATATCTCCAATATTACTAGTGGCTTTAATCGAATGTTCAGCCAGCTTACGCACCTCACCTGCAACAACCGAAAAGCCTTTGCCATGCTCTCCAGCTCTTGCAGCTTCAATACTTGCATTTAACGCTAACAAGTTGGTTTGATCCGCAATATCTTTTATAATGTCAACGACTTTTTCAATTTCTTTCATTTTGTCATTTAACCCTCGAACAAGAGTTGCAGTCCCTTTTGATTCCTCTTGTATCGTGCTAATCTGCTCAGAAATGTCCTGTAAGGATTGTTGACTGTTTTTTGCTAACTCACTCGACTTTCCTGAACTCTCATTCACACGCTGGATCGTATCTGTGTTATGTTCAATCGAGCTCGTAATCTCTTGTAAAATACTGTTCGTTCGATCAAAATCGTATATACTTCCTTATTACTCTTGTTATACGTAGTAAGTAACTCATTTTGGTGCTCGTTTTTCTCATAAAGCGTATCAAATGATTGCTTGAACACCTTCGACTGTTCGTATACTTGATTTGATCTCCGTTGTGATTCTTCGATACTATCAGTTAAAGTTTCAGCTAGTGACGACACATTTTTCCCAAGTTGAGACATTTCATCATTCCAGCGATCTGTCGCCATTTTCTCAAAATTACCTTGTTCAATCTTTGCTAACTGTCTATTTACGTCATTAATTCTTTTCGTAATAAACAAGTGTGCAAAGATGACAACGAGTAGTGGAATCGTTAGTAACTGCACAAGAAAGGTAGAAGCAGTAAAGACCGCTCCACTTTCAACACCGAAACTGATTAATGCTGAATTAATCCAACTGACAACTGGTGATCCGATCAACGTACTGATGACAACGATCAACAGCAATTTAAATTTAATAGATTTTACAAATGCTAATTTTCCTATCGTATTTTCCATAGACTTATCCTTCCTCTCTACCATTTACGTTTCGCTTATTCATACCGTAACTTTTCTTGAATATCTCCTCCTCGTTTGGGTCTACTGAAATAAAAGCCTTGACCTTCGTCACACCCTAGTTTCTTTAAGTAATCCATCTCTTCTGCAGTCTCAATACCTTCAGCGATGACTCTAAGACCTAATCCGTGACTCATATTAATGATCGCCTCAGTAATTGCTTGATTTTCCTTGTCACGGTCAATATTTCGAATAAACGATTTATCTATTTTCAGCTTGCTAATCGGAAATCTCTTCAAATAATCGAATGAACAATAGCCCGTCCCAAAATCATCGATATTGACTTTGATCCCCATATTCAAAAGTGTATGGAACGCAGAAAATACTTCCTCATCATCACTAAGAGCAGCTAATTCAGTCACTTCAATCACCAACTGTTGTGGGTCTATCTTTGTTTCTGTCACTACATGGTTTATTTTGTTGATGATATCTGGCTGCTGAAACTGCTTTGCTGAAAAATTAATCGATAGTTTCAAAGGCCGAAGCCCTTTCTCCTGCCACGTGCGAATTTGAAGACAAGCCGTTTTCAGAACCCACTCCCCAATTAATAGAATCAATTCTGACTTTTCCGCAATCGGAATAAAGTCAGCTGGTGAAACCAATCCTAGTTCAGGATGTTCCCAACGAATTAATGCTTCAAGCCCTACAATTTCACCCGTTTTAAGGTAGATTTGTGGTTGATAACAAAGGAAAAAATCCTCACGTTCAATGGCCGTACGCAATTCGTTTTCAAGTGTGAAATGATTAAATGATTTATGACTCATCTCTGTTTCATAAAACATATAGCCATTCTTCCCCTTACGTTTCGCTTGATACATGGCCGTATCGGCATTTTTCATTAATGATTCTCCACTTTCACCATCGCTAGGGTATAAGCTGATTCCTGTACTTGTCGTTAAATAAATCGTATGACCTTCCATTTCAAAGGGCTCAGTAAACGCATGACTTATTTTTGTTGCAACTTCTTTAGCACGTTCTTTTCCTGTATCTGATAGTAGAATCGTAAATTCATCTCCACTAATTCGACTAAGCGCATCATGTTCACCAATACAATTCTTTAAGCGTTTCGAAAACTCAATCAATAGCAAATCACCCACTTTATGACCGAGCGTATCATTTATCTTTTTAAACCCATCACAATCACAAAACATAACCGCAAGGCTTGAGTTTTTTAGTTGCGCATACGTCATCGCCAAATTTAGTCGGTGGTTAAACAATGTTCGGTTCGGGAGTCCGGTTAGTTCATCATGGTATGCCAAATAGGATATTTTTTCCTCTTTTTGTTTACTTTGAGTCACATTTTGAACGAAAACAATGGCTACATCTTCCCCTTGATAAGGAAATGAACTACTTTTCGCACGTAATATAATATCTGTACCATCCCTCTTAATCCCCGTGATTTCAAAGGAATCGTCTGATAATGATAATAAATCGTTTTTTGTCTTCTCTTGATGCTCATCCGTGATAAAATCTAAGAAGTTCCTGCCAACTACCTCTTCTTCAGTATAACCGGTCATCGTTAAAAACGTTTGATCCACCTCTAGTATCGTCCCTTGATCATGGATAAAAATACCGTCTGAAGAATTTTTTATAATCTCTTCAAGTTGTAATTGCACTTCTTCTCTGACTTTACTCCTATCCACCTGTTCGATCCTATCATCATTATTCTTGTTAACCATTTATCTACTCCTTAAGTTATAGTCATTTGTCATCAATTACTATATAGGTGTAAACTCACCTCAATTGACTCTATTATTTTACATGAACATCGCCTTATTCTCCATTATTCTACACGATCCGACAAATGTTGTTATATTCCAAATAGTCATATTGTCATAGCGAAAAAAAGAACACCTCACTATTACCCTTGAAAGTTATAACATAAACACTTTTTCACAAAAAATAGCAGTTTTTCTCAGCACCTTATTATATTAGATAAAAATAAAAAAGAACCATTGTATGGTCCCTTTAAGAGTTTTATACTATTAATTTATTCCTTACTTATAACTGCAACTGTACAACGTGAGACACAAATTAACTTCTCTTCTTCATCTTTGATTTGTATGTCCCACACCATTGTCGTTCTGCCACGATGAAACGGTGAAGCAACGGCAGTTACGACCCCCTCTCTTTTGCTGCGAATATGATTAGCATTAATTTCTAAACCGACAGCTACTTGGGTATCCTGATCAATTAAATTCCAAGTCCCAATACTTGCAACAGATTCCGCCAGTACAACAGATGCACCGCCATGAAGAATCCCATATGGCTGTCTTGTCGCATCATGAACAGGCATTGTTGCAACTACTTTTTCCTCAGTTACTTCCATAATCTTAATCCCGAGTGCATCAACAATCGTACTTCCCATTAACTTTTGAACCTCTTGACCCAATCCTATCACCTCATTCTTAAACTATATTCACTACACTACCATTTATTACTAAATCAACCAATAAATGGAATTCTGTTCAAGACTTATGAGTACGGGTTTCCTCATTGATCTTCACAAACTTTTCAAAACTGTTATATATATTTACCCATATCTGTTTTTTAGGTATTAATTTTCACAACAAGCGTTCAACCCACTCTGTCAAACCTATTTTTTGAACTTTTATTGAATAAACCCCCTTATTATCAATCTCTCTAAAGATAACCAACTGTTCACATATCTATCACGACTCCACCTAAAAAATGTGATTTGCATCACACCTACGCTCGCATTTGAACTGTTATAGTTTTAGTATAATCAAATTGAAACACTTACATGGAGGGAATCGCAGATGAAACAATGGCGTAATTTTAACCAAGGGAAATGGCAAAGTGAAATCAATGTGAGAGATTTTATTTTAAATAATATAAGTGTTTATGAGGGAAATGAATCATTTTTAGAAAGTGCGACTGAAGAAACAAATGCACTTTGGGACAAAGTCATGGAGCTTACAAAAGAAGAGCGCGAACGCGGTGGCGTGCTTGATATGGATACAGAAATTGTTTCGACAATTACATCCCATAAAGCTGGGTATTTAAATAAAGAAACAGAAAAGGTCGTTGGTTTTCAAACCGATAAACCATTTAAGCGTTCACTTCAACCGTTTGGTGGTATCCGAATGGCAGACCAAGCGTGTGCATCTTATGGGTTTGAACTTGACCAAGAAGTTAGAAAGATCTTCACAGATTATCGTAAAACCCACAATGCCGGTGTCTTTGATGCCTATACCGATGAAATGAAAGCTGCACGCCGTGCCGGTATTATAACTGGATTACCTGATGCCTATGGACGCGGTAGAATTATCGGTGATTACCGTCGAGTCGCCCTCTACGGCGTTGATCGACTTATTCGTGAAAAGCAAAAGGACTTATCAGAAACCGGAACACGAATGATGTCTGAGGAAATCATCCGTCTTCGCGAAGAAATTTCTGAGCAAATCCGCTCACTACATGAACTAATAGAAATGGCAAAAAGTTATGGATTCGACATTTCACAGCCTGCCGAAACGGCCCAAGAAGCCTTTCAATGGTTATATTTCGCATATTTAGCAGCAATTAAAGAACAAAATGGAGCAGCAATGAGCTTAGGACGAACATCAACGTTTTTAGACATTTATATTGAACGCGATTTAGCGAACGGTGTGATCACTGAAAAAGAAGTTCAAGAACTCGTCGATCATTTTGTCATGAAGCTACGTTTAGTCAAATTTGCCCGAACACCTGACTACAATGAGTTATTTAGTGGAGATCCGACATGGGTAACAGAATCGATTGCAGGTATGGCACTTGATGGTCGTCCGCTTGTGACGAAAAACTCTTATCGTTTCTTGCATACACTAGACAACTTAGGCCCTGCTCCCGAACCGAATCTAACGGTGTTATGGTCAAGTCAATTGCCCGATACATTCAAACAATACTGTGCAAAAATGTCAATTAAAACAAGTTCAATCCAATATGAAAATGATGATTTAATGCGTGAGGAATATGGTGATGATTATGGGATCGCCTGCTGTGTATCAGCGATGAAAATCGGAAAGCAAATGCAGTTCTTCGGGGCACGTGCGAACCTAGCGAAAACATTATTATATGCGATTAACGGTGGAAAAGACGAAATTTCCAAAACGCAAGTTGCACCTGAGTTTGCACCTATCACCTCAGAAGTGCTTGATTATGACGTGGTTATCCGTAAGTTCGATCAAATGATGGACTGGTTAGCTGAGCTGTACTTGAATACGCTAAACATCATTCACTACATGCACGATAAATACTCCTATGAGCGTGTTGAAATGGCGTTACATGATACCAATGTATTGCGGACAATGGCTACCGGAATTGCTGGGCTATCCGTCGTTGCCGATTCATTAAGTGCAATTAAACATGCGAATGTAAAAACAATTCGAGATGAAGATGGTCTCGTTGTTGACTTCGAAGTTGAAGGAGACTTCCCTACGTACGGAAATAATGATGACCGCGTTGACCAATTAGCCGTTCAGCTTGTTGAGTCATTTATGGCAAAGTTAAGAAAGCATAAAACGTACCGTGATGCCGTTCATACGACTTCGATTTTAACGATTACGTCAAACGTCGTTTATGGTAAGAAAACAGGCAATACCCCTGATGGCAGACGTGCCGGTGAGCCATTTGCACCGGGTGCAAACCCACTGCATGGTAGAGACAAAAAAGGAGCCCTTGCATCACTAAGCTCAGTTGCCAAATTACCATATGTATCATCACAAGATGGCATTTCAAATACGTTTTCAATCGTTCCTAAAGCATTAGGAAAAGAGGAACCAACACAAGTCGAAAATCTCGCTGCAATCCTTGACGGATATACTGAAAAATTAGGGCACCACTTAAACATCAATGTCTTTAACCGAGAAACGCTAATGGATGCGATGGACCACCCCGAAAAATATCCTCAATTAACCATTCGCGTATCTGGTTACGCTGTAAACTTTATCAAACTAACAAGAGAGCAACAGATTGATGTCATCAACCGTACGTTCCATGCCAGCCTTTAATAATGAGCGATAAGGATACTGCCCTTCAGGTACAATGTGTGCTTCTATATATTGTGCCTGAGGTGACTATTCTATGGCAATCCTATGACTCTACTCAATCTGTACAATCGGCTCTTCTTACAAACGAGGAGATGATAATATGATCAAAGGGTTTGTACACTCTATAGAATCTTGTGGTACCGTCGATGGTCCTGGGTTACGATATATCGTTTTTTTACAGGGGTGTCTATTGCGGTGTAAATTTTGCCACAATGCAGATACATGGGAAATTGGTTCAGGTCAAGAGATGACTACTGATGAGATTATTTCAGACTTAAAAAGCTACCTCCCATTTATGAAAGCTTCCAATGGCGGCATTACTGTTAGTGGCGGTGAGCCTTTGTTACAGATTGACTTTTTAATCGAATTATTTAAGGCATGCAAACAACTCGGCATTCATACAACCCTTGATACATCCGCTGGGTGCTATTCAACGAATGATGCTTTCCAACAAAAACTTACCGAATTATTAAGCGTTACTGATTTAATTTTACTTGACCTTAAACATATTGATGAAACAAAACATAAAAGACTAACAGGCAAAACAAATGAGCATATCTTACAGTTTGCCCGCCTGTTATCTGAAAGAGGCGTTCCTGTTTGGATCCGTCACGTCCTCGTCCCAACAATTAACGACAATCCCGTTGATTTAGAACGATTACGTCAATTCATCCTAACACTTAAAAATGTCGATAAAATTGAAGTCTTACCATATCATAAACTTGGTGTTTACAAATGGGAGGCACTGGGGTTGACCTACCCTTTACACCACATTGAACCTCCAAGTGAAGATAGTATCCGTTATGCAACCGATGTACTAACAGGAGCTAGCAGCCCGAACAAACAGCCTGTTTCAATGTTAGAGTAAGCATTGCCTGCTCGGGATTAACTATCACTAGCAGGCTTTTCTCTCTGAAATGGTAACAGCAACTGTTCAAAACATCCACTTCTTTCCACATCCAGATTTGTGCACATCATAAGGTTATAATATGATACACTAAACGTTGTTTTAAAACTACGTGGGGAGGACTACGATGAAACATAAGATTTTTCTGGTCGTCATTGTAGTCTTAGTGTTTTCAAATATTTATTTTATCTCGAACTATATGACACAAAAATGGATTGCTGATCATTACCATTTCATGACCATCAATCAAGCGACAAACGCGTTGCACTCGCTGCCTAAACAGTTTGATGAGCTTTCGACCGCAATTTTGCATGATACTTCTACCGAAGATCAATTCATGAAAATAGCGGATTTGTCCTCTTCTTTAGCCACTGCTGAAAACTCATTTTCTTACGTTAACATTTACCTTAGTCATTCGATGCCACGAACGATTGGAGATAGTATGGGAGAAATCTCCACGTTTTTCAGGGACATTCACCTCTACGTGAATGGACAAATCAGAAGATATGTCACAGGCGATGAAACGATTTCAAGAGAAGATATTTTATATCACATTGATACGTTTCATCAAGCGACTGAATATTTAAAAGAACATCTAGATGAAGATATTCTCTATGAGGGGACTTACGATAACGTGAAGAATCATTGGAGTATTCTCACGGATGAGATAACAACAGAGTTTACTAATAATGATGTCTTAACACGTTATCGTGAGTGGTGGATTGATTGACTCGTTGATTTCGTTCAAAAAAACACTTGGATACTAAAAATCCAAGTGTTTTTTCCTTCCTATCAAAATCAATCCCATGGTTTGATAACCCCAAATTCATTAGCCAATTCTACTGTTTCCCCTCTTCGTTTCCTTCTTACCTCTGCTCTTGCTTCAGCCCCTTCATGTAGCTTCTTTTCTTCTGGTGTTTCTGGGATAACTTTTGAAACTTGAACCGGCCTCATGTTTTCATCCACGGCTACAAATGTTAAGAAGGACACCGCACAAACACTTCGCTCACCTGTTAATAAATCCTCACCGATCGCCTTAACGAAAACCTCCATTGACGTTTTGTGGGTCCACGTCACAAATGCTTCAAGACAAACCGCATGTCCTTCTTTAATTGGGTTTAAGAAATCAATTGAATCCGTTGAAGCTGTAACGACATCCTTTCTTGCATGCCTAGTTGCTGCAATCGCTGCGACATCATCAATATAAGACATGAGCTTACCACCAAACAATGTTCGGTGATTATTGGTATCAGGTGGTAGGACAATACTAACTTTGATCGCCCGTGATTCCTTCATTGCTTTTGATTCTTTCATCATCTGTCTCTCCTTCTTTTATTCCATTCTATTTTATGGTTTCCAAAAAAATTCACTTGTATATAACAATATGTTGTACTGTATGTATCCCATTTTTGTGAGTCACAAACCCAGATATCTATAATAGGATATAGTGCTGCTTCAATAACATCAAAGAAGGAGTGAGCTATGAATATTACGATCGTTCAAGGCAATGACTGCCAATTACCTTTTGCTGATGTTAACATTGTTATCGATGTTATCAGAGCATTCACTGTTAGTCACCTTTGCTTTTTACAAGGAGTCAAAGAGATATGGCTTGCCAAAGATACGAAAGTTGCCTTCTCTTTGAAAGAAAAGCACAAAGATTTCCTCTTAGCAGGCGAAATCAACGGTTTACCTATTGAAAATTTTGATTTAGACAACTCACCAAACAACATTATAACCCATGATTTAACCAACAAAACCATCGTTCAGAAAACAACCAATGGTGTCCGTGCAACCTTGAATTCCCTACAAGCTAAGGATGTTATAGTCACTGGCTTTTCAAATGCAAATACAACGGCATCTTTTATTAAAAATCACATCATGCCCCAAAATCCCACTCCAACCATTCACCTCGTTGCATCCCACCCATCTAGTGATGAAGACCTGGCTTGTGCTGAATACATCAATGCGATCCTCAAAGGTGAGGACACCCCTACTGAGGATACCGTGATTAAGAGGATAAAACAAGCAGAAGCTGCCCGGAAGTTTCATGATCGAACTCAACCAGACTTTTCCAAAGAGGATCTAGACTACTGTACTGAGGTTCGGTCCAGTTCATTTATTATGAAGGTAAATAACAATCACGAGACCCCAAAGATTGAGAGGTACAACATATGAATTCTTCAGGATTAACTTTACCAACAAGGTTTACTAAACCAAGGTCATCCGGATTAACGTTATTAATTGATAACGGAGTTCCAACAGAACTTTTTAAAGACACAGTCATTAGTAACGCCTCGTTGATCGACTTTGTAAAGTTCGGATGGGGAACATCGATTATCTCTAGCCACCTTGAAGAAAAAATCGAATGTCTACAAACGAATGAAGTTGAGTTCTTTTTTGGCGGAACCTTATTTGAAAAGTTTGTATTGCAAAGAAAAATTGATCAATATTATCAATACTGTAACCATTACGGGTGCCGTTTTATCGAAATTTCTAACGGAACGATTGAGCTAAGCAACAGTGACAAAGCAACATTCATTACGGATTTTTCTAAAGATTTCACCGTCCTTAGTGAAGTTGGTAGTAAATCAACGATCGATTCCCTCCATATTCACCCTTCAAAATGGATTGAGTATATTAACGAAGACCTTGAAGCTGGCGCTTATAAAGTCATAACAGAAGCTAGAGAAAGCGGCACAAGCGGGATCTGCCGTTCTGATGGAGAAATTCGATTTGGGTTAATTGAAGAAATCATCCAATCAACCATTCACACTGACGACATGATCTTTGAAGCTCCAACCAAACAATTGCAAACATATTTTATTGAAAAACTAGGATCGAATGTCAATTTAGCAAACATCCCATTTACTGGAATCCTCTCTCTTGAAACATTACGATTGGGTTTGCGTTCAGATACATTATCTTTATTTGAACAAGGAGGACATTCCTATGCGTGATCAAAATAAAGTCTTTCATTTAGCCGTCCCTTGCAAAAATTTAGAAGAGACAGCGAACTACTATCAAGCGCTAGGCTGCAGTGTAGCGAGATCCTACGATGACCGGGTCACCTTTGACTTTTTCGGTGATCAACTTGTATGCCACTTAAACCCTGAACAAATTGACCAGAAACCACAAATGTATCCACGGCATTATGGCATTACATTTTTAGATAAAAAAGAGTTTGATGCGGTTTACCATACAGCAAAACAGAAAGAACTACCGTTTTTTCAAGAGTTAACGACAAGGTTTGAAGGGAAAACAGAGGAACATATCACATTCTTCTTAATTGATCCTTCTAATAATTTATTAGAATTTAAGTATTACTTTGATGAACGTATGGTCTATTAATGACATTTAGTTGAAACAGGGACGTTCTTTAAAGAACGTCCCTGTTTTCTATGACCTAAACCCCAACTACATAGCCAAAATCAGTTTTTCGATAGTTTGATTGTTTATGGTACCTTTGATTGTTGACAACTACCCAATGAGTTGAAGCTTGTCCGCATTCATAGATAGAATCTTTTTCTTTTAGAATAATCCCCGACAATTGCTCCTTCTTACATTCTTCAAAATACGCTTGGCCATTCCCTTCTATAAACCTCACATGGACAAGTCGTTCTGATTCTCGAACAGTCTCCATCAATACTTGTTTCCTCTTAAAAAGCGGTACCGTTCTCAAATCCTCACCATCATGTCGAAGTATATCAAACAGACAATACGTCACAGGTCTTTGCTTTGCTAACTCGCGAACAACAGCAGGATCGTTTCGGTGAAAGCGATCAATTAAAGCCATGAAGTCTGGCTTCCCTTGTGTATCTGTTAAAATGACTTCACCATCGAAAATCGATCCACTCGGAACTGGCAAATCAAGCAATTCAGGAAATTGATTCGTTATATCTCGACCATCAATGGTATATAGTTTAGGTTCAGGAGTTGAATGATACTGAATACGAATACCATCTAGTTTTAATTCAGTAAGGTAACGGTCATCGTCAAAAGGTTCATTTATCTTGAATGGTTGCATCGGAGTAATAAACATATTCACATCACCTACCCTCCATCGTACCACCACTGCCCTCTTTATTCACTGGAAATTGTTTCGCGAATAGGCTAAGCAACCGCAACAAAACGTCATTTCAACTTCATTTTTTTCATTTAAGATCACAAGGTCAGCATCCTTCCCTGGTGCGATACTTCCTTTTCGGTCATAGATATTGATCTGCTTTGCCGGATTAACAGCGGTCATTTTAATCACATCTTCTAACCGACACCCGGAAAACGTCATCATATTCCTCACCGCTTCGTCCATATGAAGAATACTGCCTGCCAACGTCTGATCCGCTAATGTTGCTTGTTGGTCGCTAACCATCACTTTCTGGTCAGCGAATTGATAGATTCCGTCACCCAACCCTTTTGCACGCATCGCATCAGTAATCAAAATCACTTTATCTGCACCTTTTTGTTGAAAAGTAAGCTTGAGCATCTCAGGATGTACATGAATACCGTCTGCGATTAGCTCGACGATAAGACCATCATTCAATAGTGCACTGCCAACAACGCCAGGTTCCCGGTGATGCATCCCCCTCATGCCATTAAACAGATGAGTCACCTGACTTGCGCCGCGATCAACCGCCTCAGTCACCTGTAGAAAGGTCGCATCTGAATGACCAATCGAGGCAATGACACCGGTTTGGTAGAGGTAATCAATAAATTCTCCTCCACATCGCAGCTCCGGTGCGAACGTGACAACTTTAATAGCACCCTCACTAGCAGCTTGCCAGTCCTTAAATAGATCTTTATTTAGCTCAATCATATACTCAATCGGTTGTGCCCCTGCTCGCTGCGAAGATAGAAATGGACCTTCAAGATGAACACCTAAGATTTCTGCACACTTAAATGTTTGATTCTTCTTCCTATAAGTAGCAATCATTGATAACGCTTGATGAATCAAAGAAGTTGATTGAGTCATCGTTGTTGGAAGAAAACTTGTAACCCCTTCTTTTGGCAACACACTTGCAATCGTATCAAGTGCCTCTAATGAGCCATCCATTGTATCAGCCCCTCCTGCCCCGTGGACATGGAGATCAATCATTCCCGGTATGACTTTGTAATGATTAGGGAGTGTAATGACTTGTCGCAGGTTTACATTTATACCTTTTCGCACATCACCAATTGATTCAATTTTTCCGTCTTTAACTTCAACAAACCCGTGCTTATACGTTTGTTCTTCAGCATAAATTTGTACATTTTCAATTAAAAAGTGATTTTGATTTTCTTTCATGCAATCATCCCTCCTCTACTGTCGACACGATTCTCTAACAAAAATACCACTCTTTCATGATACTATTTTTGCATTCATTTGCTATTAACGTTACAGTTAAAGTGTAACAATTGGTAAGGTAGGAGGGAAATGTATGAAGCAATTGAAGACAAAGTTACAAAAAATAGATGGTAAAGGATATAAAGCATATAAAGACATACAAGGAGTATACAAAGGGAATAACTTCTCACTCCATATCGATCACGTCCAAAGTGACCCGTTTGCCGCACCTTCACGCATACGCGTCGTTATTCCGCTACAAGAGGTTACATATGATAATAGTTGGTTTGAAACATATGAAAGAAAAACTGCTGTTGAGGATTTTTTTGCACGTAAAGTCGCCCACCAGCTACGTACACTTCAAAACCATAAAAAAGGCTCAGGGAAAAGTGGACTGATCCATATTGATACCCCAGGACAAGAAGTGATTGAACGGACAGCTGTAAACATTAGTCGAGAAGCGATTGACATCCGTCTCTCGGTCGGCCTACCTGCAGCGGGCCGAAAGATTTTAGCCAGACAAGCTGAACAACTTCTTTGCGACCAACTTCCAACGCAAGTGACAACCGCTGTCTTCACATATAACCAAGTCAAATTACAACAGCAGTTATCATTAACCGATCAACAACAGGCCATTCGAGCGTACTTGAACGATCACCATTATGTTTGTTTCGTCGCAAACGGCTCGATTTTACCGCGTGAAAGCGGCGTTAGCAACCGACCACTCGACTCTAAGACTGTTGTACCGTTTCAATCACCAAAAGGCTATGAAATTGAGATCCCCGTTCCGCATGGAGACGCAATAAGGGGAATGGCCATTCCTGAAGGAGTTAGCTTAATTGTTGGTGGTGGCTATCATGGGAAATCAACGCTATTACAAGCGATTGAACGTGGAATTTATAACCATATCCGTGGTGACGGTCGAGAGTTTGTGATTACGAACGAAACAGCCTACAAAGTTCGTTCCGAAGATGGCAGACGAATCGAGAAGGTAAACTTATCTCCTTTTATTTCCAACTTGCCATTTAATAAAGATACGAAGCGCTTTTCAAGTGATGACGCAAGCGGAAGTACAAGTCAAGCCGCAAACATCATCGAATGCCTTGAAATGGGGAGTAAAGCGTTACTGATTGATGAGGACACAAGTGCAACCAATTTTATGATCAGAGATGCTCGCATGCAACAATTAGTGGCAACAGACAAAGAACCGATCACTCCATTTATCGACCGCGTTCGTCAGCTCTATGATACTCGGTCTGTCTCTTCAATCCTCGTCATTGGTGGCTCTGGAGAATATTTCGATGTTGCCGATCACATTATCATGATGGATGAATATCAGCCAGTCGATGTGACCGCAAGAGCAAAAGATATTTCGAAGTCATTTACAGAAAAACGAGAGTCTGAGCCACTTGGAGCATTCGGCGAACATTCAGAGCGAATCATTCAAAGACAAAGTTTACAAGCTTCAGCAGGAAAAAAAGAAAAGTTTGATAGCAAAGGTCTAACGAAAATCGTATATGGCAGAACTGATATTGATTTATCATTTGTTGAGCAACTCATTTCACCGAGTCAAACCCGAGCCATCGCCTTTATCATTCGCTATTTATCAAAAGGGAAGAACAAGCACGAGAGCCTTCCTAAGATGCTCGATGATCTATACACCCAGCTAGAAAAAGACGGATTAGATATGATCAGTCCATTTGCTGGCAAACACCCCGGTGATTTAGTCCTGCCCCGTAAAGTTGAAGTTGCCGCTGCCATCAATCGGCTGCGAACCCTTCAAGTTCAAGACTAACCCCAACATTCATTTGTGAGTGTTCAAGTAAGGATCATTTTCCTTTTTTTGAACACCCACCTCTCTCAAAAAGAATAGTGCCTCTGTCTTCTTGGAATAATAACCATAATCTCTCTCGTGAGCTTGCAAAAGGGGGCAGCGTTGATGTTTGACCTCATCAAAATGATCGTCAAAGTGAGGTATTGGACACTAGCATTGATCATTACAAGTTTCTTTCTTGTGAGCTCATTTGTGATTTATTTGATTGAGCCCGAAAATTTCCCCAACCCGTTTATCGGATTTTGGTGGGTAATGACCACCGTAACAACAGTTGGTTATGGTGATTATGTCCCTGAAACGATTCCCGGGCAATTGTTTGGATTATTTCTCTATATTATCGGTATCGGTTTAGTCGGTGTCGGCTTAGGAAAAGTTGTTGAGGCATTTGGAATTTATCGACGATTAAAGGAGGAAGGGCGATTGAATTTTAACGGTCATGACCACTTTGTCCTTGTTGGCTGGTCACAACGAGCCGAAAAAACCGCAAACGAAATCTTATTAGCAAGAGAAGACGCGATCATCGTCTTAATCGATACAATTGACAAAATTCCATTTGAGCATAGTCGCTTTCATTTTATCCAAGGAGATGCGACGGACAGGAGCGTGTTAGATAAGGCACACGTTAGTCAAGCAAGTGCCGTACTCGTCTTTGCTCCTGACCAAATTCTTGACCCCTCCTTTACGGATGGTAAAACATTGTTAATTGCCTCTACCATTGAAAGTTATGCAACAGAAAAAAGCAAAGACATTTACACGATCGTTGAGATTAGCAAAGAACGACATATCCCAAACTTCAAGCATGCAAATGTCGAGGCATTTGTACTATCAAGCGAAGCATTTTCTGATTTAATGGCAAAATCAGCCTTACAAAAAGGATCAACAAGCTTGTTTATGAAGCTGTTAAGTGCGGATCAGGGGGACAACATTTGGGAAATCAAAAAGAAACCATCATGGAAAACGTATAATGATGCCTTTGAAGCATTAAAAGAAATGGGGGCGAATTTACTTGCCGATCATCAAGATTTCGGAATCACTCGCCGCCTAGATGAAGAAATCCCCTTTGATGCAAAGCTCTACGTTATTTGCGATCAACAAACGTACGAAAAGCTCCGTTAAACCTTACTGCTAAGCGCGGTCCGCTTACGACCTTGGGCCGCGCAAACAATACACACTTATCACTTGTTCAACTGTTTCTGCTACTAACTGATCGGCACGTTCCATTGCACAATCAAGGGTTTGCGGGCGATCAGTTATACTAAAAAACGCATCTACACCATACTTAGCTACTTTTTTATACCCGTCATCTAAGCTTCCTGAGATACAAATAACCGGCACTTGTTTCTGTTTCGCACGTAATCCTACACCCATCGGCACTTTTCCAAAACTCGTTTGCTCATCCGTTTTCCCTTCCCCTGTAAGCACAAGACTTGCACCGTTCACCTTCTCATCAAAACCCAGAACATCAAGGACAAGGTCAACACCTGGTTGTAATCCCGCATCCAAAAAAGCGATCAAGCCCGCACCTAGCCCTCCAGCTGCGCCTGCACCTGGTAAATCCTTCACGTCTTTTCCCACTGTTTCTTTTACCACTGCTGCATAATGTGAGAGCGCTTGATCGAGCTGTTCTACCATCAAGTCTGTCGCTCCTTTTTGCGGTCCAAAAATAAAAGATGCACCATTCGGTCCGCAAAGCGGATTTGTTACATCACTGGCTACCACCACTTCAACATCACGAAGGCGAGGATCAAGATCTTCAATCGAAATAGAATGTAGCCGTTTTAACTGTGCCCCTCCCCGCTTTAATTCAACACCTGCTTCATCAAATAATTTTACACCAAGCGCAGTCGCCATCCCTGCTCCACCATCATTCGTTGCACTTCCTCCAATGGCAAGGAGCAATCGCTTGCAGCCATAATCAAGAGCGCACTTTATTAATTGTCCTGTGCCATATGTACTTGCTTGCAAGGGATTGAGACGGTCCGATGAGACTAGGTTAAACCCTGAGGCTTCAGCCATTTCAATTACCGCCGTCTCTTTATCTCCTAGTATTCCCCATTTTGCTTCAACAGGGTCACCTAAAGGTCCTTCAACGGACTCACGTTTTTGTTCCCCGTATGTATGATGAACCAGCGTATCCATCGTTCCTTCACCACCGTCAGCAACTGGAACCATCTCCACCTCCGCTTCAGGTATGGCCCGTTTCACTCCTAGTTTCATTTGTTCAGCTACTTCTAGAGCCGTCAAACTCCCTTTAAATGAATCTGGTGCAACAACTACTTTTACCAAAACTCCCACCCGCTTCCTCTGCAGTTTTCTTCATTATACTAGTTCACCCACAAACAGAAAAAGACCTAAAAGGGAAATAGGTCCTCTTAGGTCAGCTTGATATATCAAAGGGTGTACAGCTTTACATTAGTAGGTTATTTTCTCCCTCTTCTGCCACGGTCACGCTGGCCACGACCTTGGTTGCGATCTCGATCGCCACGGCGCTTCCCGCGGTAGTCCCCTTTATTTTTCTGGTTTGGTTGTTTCTTTACTCGAAGCGGCGCTTCTCCCGTTAATTTGATCGGTGTTGTATCCGGCTCTTTCGTAACCATCCGTAAAGCCGCAGAAACAAGTGCAATGGAATCATGGTCCTCTAAAAGCTCTTCTGCAGTAGCTTTATAATTATGGTGCTCTCCTTTACCGATGACTTCAAGTAATTGTTCAACGGCTTGACGCTGCTTTCCTTCAATTGCATCTTCAAGCTTTGGCATCGGTTTGCGTTCCATTTTCTTCTTCGTCGTTTGTTCGATCGTTTTTAAATGAGTCATCTCGCGTGGGGTGACAAACGTAATCGCAAGCCCTTTCTTTCCTGCTCTACCTGTTCGTCCAATTCGGTGAACATAGCTTTCCGGATCTTGTGGGACATCAAAGTTATAAACGTGTGTCACACCGCTAACATCTAGCCCTCTCGCCGCTACATCGGTTGCGACTAGCACCTCAATATTCCCACCTTTAAACTTACGTAAGACATTTTCACGTTGTCGCTGATTAAGATCACCGTGAATCCCTTCTGCGTCATATCCTCGTTTCGTTAACGCTTCCGCTAATTCATCTACACGACGCTTGGTTCGACCGAAGACAATGGCAAGCTCAGGTGAATGAATATCGAGTAACAATGATAACGTATCAAATTTCTTCTTCTCTGACACTTCAATATACTCTTGCTCAATATTTGGTACTGTCATTTCCTTTGCCTTTACTTTGATCAACTCAGGATCTTTCATAAATTTTTGAGCTAAACGCTCGATTGGTTTTGGCATTGTCGCTGAGAACAGTAACGTTTGTCGTTCGTCAGGCACTTCACTTAAAATCGTTTCAATATCCTCCACAAAGCCCATATTTAACATTTCATCCGCTTCATCAAGCACGACCGTTTTGATCGTATGCAATTTAATCGTCTTTCTCCGAATATGGTCAATAATTCGGCCAGGGGTGCCGACAATAACATGTGGTTTACGTTTTAAGGCACGAATTTGTCTTCCAATATCTTGACCGCCATAAATCGGTAGCGTACGTACTTTTTTAAATTGACCAATTTTATTTAATTCTTCACCAACTTGCACCGCCAATTCACGCGTCGGGGCGATGACGATCCCTTGCACTTGATCAAGCTCCATATCAATTTGCTCCAATAACGGGATCCCAAATGCTGTTGTTTTCCCGGTACCTGTCTGTGCTTGTCCAATAATATCTTTACCTTCCATTGCCAGTGGGATCGTCTGTGCCTGAATCGGTGTTGTTTGTTCAAATCCCATTTCACTTATTGCTCGATTAATCGTATGTTCTAAATTTAATTCATAAAACGTTGTTGCCAATCTTATCACTCCATCATCTATGTTTGTAGTACTTTTATTTTGTGCTTAAAAAAAGACATTATCCGTATCAAACAGATAATGCCTTTTCGCTTTCGTTGTTATATCAAATTATAGACGAACAACGTTTGCAGCTTGAGGGCCACGGTTGCCTTCTACAATTTCAAATTCAACTTTTTGTCCTTCTTCAAGCGTTTTGAAACCTTCGCCTTCAATTGCAGAGAAGTGTACGAATACGTCATCTCCGTCTTCACGCTCGATAAATCCAAATCCTTTTTCGCTGTTAAACCATTTTACAATCCCGTTCATGTTTTGGGCCTCCTAAAAAATAAAAGAAATTTGAAAAAAAGCAGAATACCTTAAAAATCACTTCCGCCTAACTTGAGGCCGCAAAATCATTTTCGATGTTCATTACTTTTTAACTCTCACTAACTATACCATAGGCCACAAACAAAAAGCAAATGGTTTTATAAAAAATATTTATCCACTTGTACAACTCAAGGAACCAATTCCCTCGATTTTTTTAAAACCTTTTCTCTCATACTAATTGTGAACGAAGAAGCCGTTCATACCTTTAACTTCCGCTCTGATGTCAAACATGGAAGGAGACATATGTATATGATAACAAATGAACAGCTTTCTACATTCCGTTCACTGTTAGGAGCGATGCAAGATTCGCTCACACACCGCCTAAAGGATCATGATCATTACGATATTGAAAAAGCTCATATACAAGAAAGCGTTGGCGAATTATCAAATTATGATAATCACCCCGGAGACGCTGGTACCGAATTGTATGAACGTGAAAAAGATAGCGCTTTGCTTGAGCACGTTGAGGATGAATTAAAAGCAGTTACCTCAGCATTGCAGCGTATCGACAAAGGCACATATGGTCGATGTGTCACATGCGGAAAAGAAATTCCAGTTGAACGTCTCGAAGCGTTACCGACAGCATCACATTGTAAGGAACATTCTCCAGAAAGAGTTGTTTCACGCAATCGACCAGAAGAAGAGGATATTTTGCGCCCTGCTTTTGGTAAATTCATTAATGACGATGCTGATGCGACCTTCTATGATGCTGAAGATTCATGGCAAGACGTTTCATTTTATGGAACATCTGAGACTCCATCAGACTTTACAGACCAAGGAAAGTTCAGCTATGAAACAATGTACATTGACTCAGATGAACCTATTGGGTATGTTGAAGATATCGAAAGCTTCTTAACAGCTAATATTGATGGACATTTTTCAGGTGTATCCGCCAATATCGTTCACGAGCAATACGAAACGATGTTAGATGCCAATGATGATATGGCAAATGATAACATGTTAGAAGGACTATACTCTCCCGAATATAAGCGATATGGAGATTAACAATGGTTTCACTCGCCAGATGTCCGTTGTGAGGAACCCAATCACAACGGGTTTTTAAAAGATAGTGGGATTACGCTCATTTTCAAGGCTGGGACAAAAGGTAAAAAACAACCTTTTGTCCCAGCCTTCGTTTATGAACCAAGCTTTTTTCGTTTCATCAGAACACCATCATCGTATGAATAAAAAACCTAACGCCTGAGGTGGCGCTAGGTTTTTCTTGATGAATGCTCGACCATTCACCTGTTTACAACTTAAAACAACGCAACAATCATTAGTTGTTGTTATTATTATTGTTGTTATTGTTGTTGTTGCGATTGTTGTTTAAGTTTTGAGCGTCGTTCTCATTTGCAAATTCTGCATTTAAGTTATCGACGTTCAATTCTTGGTTGTTGTTATTATTGTTGTTGTTGTTGCGGTTTCGATTGTTCTTTGCCATCCCTATCACCTCCCATGCCCTTATCTTGCCACCCTTTTCCTAGCTTATTCATCATTTTTTGACATTTTTTGACTCGCAACATCTTCAACAAGCAAACACACTCTATCGCTCTTCATTAAAACCTTCTTTTGGTAAATCAATATTTTTTCCGCGATATTCATCAATTTGCCCATCAACTGTCCCCTCTACATAAGCATCACTCACTTGCTCATGCGTAAACGAAAGGCCTTGTTCGACTTCTAAAGAGCTGTCATAGTCAGATGGATGATAAGAATTTTCTGCGACATCCGTGCTCTTTGCCTTTTTCGATTGCTTTCTAGGCTCATTCATTTGATATCTCCTCCTTTTTTTGTGATCGTTTTTAGTTTGTTCTTAAAAAAAATTAATATGAATGCAAGCTTCCGTAAAAACTGTAATCACAGGGAGGTGAGTAAACTGAAACATATTACAGCATTACTTATCAAAACTTTAATGGTTACACTTGTATTATTAGTTGTCATGAGTGCCATTTATAATTACCCAGTAGGTTCAACTGTTGCGCTGTCGCTAATTGTTGTCGCATTAAGCTACATTATCGGAGACATAGGAATCTTACGTGTGTCGAATAACACCGTTGCCACGATTTCCGATTTGCTACTCACAACATTTGTTCTATGGATGGTCGGACCACTCATCATCGGACTTACGGTTTCCTTTTGGGTTTCCTTTATATCAGCCGTATTGATTAGTGCTGGGGAATACTTCTTCCACAAATATGTATCCTCGCTCATTCTCCGAAAACGTGAAGACCCTTACACCCAAACATAAACGTATTTAAAATTAAAAAAAGCCCTTAATGGGCTTTTTTCCTTACTATTCTTCATTTCAATTGTTTCAAGTATACGACAGTGACTGACTAATTTCCCAGGAAATAGACGACATCCTATGCCATATCCAACTCATTAGCCATTTCCTCTTTTAGTTTCTCATCAATTTTCATTTTCCATTTCTTCTCTTCGTAATAACAAAAAAATTTACAACCCTGATAATCTTTATAACACCTAGCGTTTACGGTATTTTCTTCAACCAATTGATCTGTCAGGTCGCACATGTACGCCCCATTTCGTAAGGAAAAAAAGCCAGGGTCTTCCCAGTCAATAAATGGACAACACTCAGTAGACATTTTCCACCGCCTCCTTTTTCTACTTTTTCCGTCTAGTTTACAGTATGCAGCACAGACAAGCATCTAAACACATCTGACAAAACTAGACAAAATCAGCAAGAATCAAAGACAGGAAAAAGAGCAAGCGCTATGCTTGCCCGAGTGTCATTTTAATTTTTATCATCTTCATTATTGTTCGTCGGTTCTAGATCGTATTCTTCTTCCAACTCTTCAAGAATCTCTTCTTTGATGAGCTCTCGTTGTTTTTTACGGAACTTTCTTTTCTCAAGCTTCAAATCTTTACTCATCATAACGATAATTGAGATCACCATTAAGATCATGATAACCGCAAATGGTAACGCTGCTACAATTGAAGCAGTTTGTAAACCACCAAGCCCACCACTCAACAGAAGTACACTTGCTGTTCCGGCAATTAAAAAGCCCCAGACGATTTTGACCCCCATTGTTGGATTTAAGCTTCCTCTTGATGTCATCGCTCCTAATACATAAGAAGCTGAATCCGCAGAGGTAATAAAGAAGATCAAAATTAAGATCACAGCAAGCAAGCTCATGATTGACCCTAAAGGAAATTCCCCTAACGTCGCAAATAATGCTAACTCTACATTTTCTAGTACAATATCTGCAATGCCACCATTACCAAAGACTTCAATATGTAAGGCAGAGCCTCCAAACGCACTAAACCAAATAATTGCTAAAAGTGTAGGGACAATTAAAACCCCTGCCATAAATTCACGAATGGTACGTCCTCTTGAAATACGCGCAATAAATAAACCCATAAATGGCGCCCAAGCAATATGCCAAGCCCAATAGAAAATGGTAAACGATCCTAACCATACACTGTCTGTATAAGGAGTTAGCGTCAAGCTCATCGGAACTAGGTTTGTAATATACCCCCCAAGAGCCGTAACCATATTTTCAAATATAAATAATGTCGGACCAGCAATGAGTATAAATAATAGTAAAATCGCAGCCGTCGTTAAGTTTATGATACTTAAATACTTGATCCCTTTATTTAAGCCTGACGCTGCAGAAAACATAAACAAAATCGTTACAATGACAATAATGATCATTTGTGTAAGGACTGTATTTGGGATATTCGTTAAATACGAAAGACCCCCACTAATTTGCATAGCACTTAACCCAAAGGTTGTTGCAACCCCCGTCGAAGTAGCTAATACAGCAAGAATATCAATCGCACGACCAAACCAACCATCCATTCTCTTACCAAACAGCGGATAAAATGCAGAACTAATTAATGCTGGTTGATCCTTACGGTACTGTACGTAGGCTAGTGCGAGCGCTACCAATGAAAAGATTGCCCACGGATGTAATGCCCAGTGATAAATGGCATAACGGAGACCGACACGTGCTGCTTCAGCAGTCTCAGGGATCACACCATGTGGTGTATCAACATAGTAAAGAACTGGCTCTGCTACACCCCAGAACACAAATCCAACACCAATTCCAGCTGAAAACAACATCCCTACCCATGTATAGAAATTATATTCTGGCCGGTCATCTGGTTTCCCTAACCGTAAACGCCCATATGGACTAACCGCCAAGAATATGACAAATCCAACAAAAAAAGCTGCAACAACCATATAAAACCAACCAAAGTTTTCAATTGTTGCATTCAATGCATTGGAAGCCACATGATCTAAACTAGATGGACTAATGAAGCCCCAAAGCACAAACATTGCGACAAGAATCGCTGAAATATAAAAAACACTTCCTGGTTTTTTTTCTTTATATGTATATTTCATATAAAAGATTGCCAAAATTTGGATAAACCAAAATTTTAGACAGACATGCCCTCCTTTCACCTGTTAGAATTTCATCATTTCACTAAAAAATGACTTTTATGAGGCAATGTGTTAATTATAGTAATAAAATGAATAAGATTCAATATGTTTTACAAAAGAGGAGAGCAAAATCAAACGATTACTCTCCTCCACTCTCATGTTTACTTATTTCTTAGTGATCGTGAGCTTCGTCTTTAATCTCTGCTCTCATGTCCTCAATTGATTGCTCACGCCGCTCATTTTTTGCTTGAATTTTTTCCTTTTCTTCTTGAGAAGACGTATATTTCATCGTTTCTTCCGCCTCCTCGATGTTTTCAAGCGTGTGTTCGACCATATTCTGAAGCTTTTCTACGTTATCGCTTCTGTCATCTGGTTTTGGATGTTTATGCATGGTTTACCCCTCCTTCACTTTTATTATTTTTCGGCTTGCCAAAAAAAATACCACTTCTTTTTCTTTAAACACTGATCATCCGAACCTTAGGACAATCTATGAACCTATTGACAATATCATTAAGGCGGGAGTACATTATAGGTGAACTTGACTCAAGTGGATGGTTGAAAGCGCTGACTAAACTCGTACATGTTGAGCGGGTTTCTTACGTTTTTATATAAAGGAGTCGTGTCGTCATGAAAAAGCAATTTGCCGTCATTGGTTTAGGAAGATTTGGATCGAGTATTTGTAAAGAACTATATAAGCTCGGACATGAAGTATTGGCCATTGACACGAACGAACAGAAAATTAATGAAATTACTCGGTACGCGACACATAGTGTGATTGCAGATGGAACAGATGAAAAAGCGTTACAGTCTGTAGGCATTCGCAATTTTGATTATGTGATCGTTGCGATTGGTGATGACATTCAATCAAGCATCCTATCAACGTTACTACTTAAGGAGCTTGGCATTGAGCAAGTATGGGTAAAAGCCCAAAATTATTATCACCAACGCGTTTTGGAAAAAATCGGTGCTGATCGCATCGTTCACCCTGAACAAGACATGGGAATGCGAATTGCCCAACATCTCGTATCGGAAAAAATTATCGACTATATTGAGCTCTCCGAAGATTACAGTATTGTTGAAATGGTCGCCACTACAAAAGTCGATCAAGAAACGCTTGCTGATTTAGATATTCGTGCAAAATATGGGTGTACGATCTTAGGGATTAAGCGAGGGAAAGATATTAATATTTCTCCCCTTCCTGATGATCTTATCCACAAAGGTGACATTCTTATCGTTATTGGTCATAAAAATGACTTAAAACGTTTTGAAGATGAAGGTTTGTAGAATCTGTTGCACAAACTCTTATAACGAACAAAACAAAGAAGGAGAATGATCATCTAGGTCACTCTCCTTTCTGTTTTGTTACATTGTCACATTATATTCTTCTAGTGCTGATTTCAAATCAACAATCGTTTCAATCCGATCACCAAGTGGGATGCCAAGTTCAACCATCGTATTGGCAATCTCAGAACGAATCCCCGTTAGAACCGTGTCACAGCCCATCACTTTATAGCCATTTACAATGTTAAATAAATGTTGAACAACAGCTGTATCCAAATAAGCAACACCAGATAAATCGATAATCACTTTCTTTAATTTTAACCGCTCAATCTCAGCAAGAGACTTCTCTTGTAACTTTTTGGCCCGGAACGTATCCATCGTCCCTACAATAGGTAAAATCGCTACCGCATCAGAAATTGGGATCATCGGAACTGATAATTCCTCAATCACTTCTCGTTGAGAATGAAGGACTTTATTGTTGTATTCATTATAACTTATAAAATAATGATGGATAAACGAATCTAAATAATAATTTGTTTTTTTCTCCAACATAAAAAATTGGTCCATATCAATATTCATATATTTGTGAAAATTATAAAGGAAATCCCAGTATACTTCCTTGAAGCCACGAAACCATTCTAACTTTAGCGTTGATGTTAAATCACTTTTTGCCCAAGAAATCCCATGTTCTTTTGCCAAGTAAATCAGTTCATGCTCTGAATCCTCTTGGATATAATCAATGATTTTGTGTGTCGATTCAAACAAGTGATCCTCATCAAACGGTGAGCCTTTCACTTCTGGTAAAATACTTTTTATTTTTTCTTTGAGAATACGCTCAAAATGCTCTTTATTATATGTAATAAATTCACTAAACGAATGCCCATCGATATATGTTAATTTATCCAACGCAACCAACCTCATTTCTTTTTTTTCAATTATTGGAAAAATAATTGTAAATGTAGTTCCAACATTTACTTTACTTGTCACATTCACTTTTGCACCGTGCTTATATAAGGTTGAAAAAATTTGTGTGACACCCATTCCTGTACCTTCATCCTTTGTTGAAAAGAAAGGTGTGCCTAGCATTTCTAATTTATCTTCGGGGATCCCTACGCCTGTATCTTCAACAATAATAATTAATTCCGAATTCTCTCGATAATAATCTAACGTAATAGAGCCTTCTTCAGGAATGGCTTCAAAAGCATTTTTAAATAAATTGAAAAATGCTTTTTTTAATGCGTTTTTCTGACCATAAATGATTGTATCTTTATCTTTATACTCTTTGATAATTTCCACCCGATACACTTGGTCCTGAAACAATGAAAGGATAGATTCAAGCTCTGAATACAAATTAATGTTAATAAAAGCTTCTTCATTTTGTTCTGGCTTTGATACTTGAAGCAAATCATTTAATGTATCAATGGCGTGATCTAATTCATTTAAAGCAATATCAACATACGTATTCGCTTCTTCCTGTTGGATTAATTGTAAAAAGCCTTTTACGGATGTAAGTGGGTTCCTAACTTCATGTGCAATTCCAGCGGAAACTTCTCCTATTGAAGCTAGCCTGCTTAACCTAACTTTTTCATTTTCATCGACTTGTTGATGTGCATGATTCCCATTTAATCGCAAGAATCGTCGTCCCCCCTTTTTCATTTTTTTCAATATGAAACTCGTCCATTAGTGTTTTGACCCCTCGTAAGCCTAACCCTAATCCTTTGGGCTGTGTTCTCTTTTTACCGACCAAGATCTCTTCAAGGTTGCCAATCCCAGGGCCACAATCCTTGACGACAATTTTAATGCCATGACTTATAACTTCACATAAAAACCAGCCTTTACCGTTTGCATGATCTATAATATTTCTCGTCAACTCAGAAATGCTAACTAAAATTTTTTGTTCATCAACTGCCGAAAATGAACAGCGAGCTAACATTGATCGGACAGCTGTTACGGTAATTAAAATATCTTGCTCATTATTAATCGTTATTTTTTTAAGTTTTTGCATACCAAGCCCCTCCGCCAACAACTAACAGGAAGCAGGAAACATCCACAAATCAAATATTACCATATTTTCTTTCAAGTAGAATTTTTAAGAAGTTAGGTAAAATTTATTAGTTTCTAACACTTCCTTAGGTTAAATGAATGATAGTATAATGTACTCATTATAACAAATTATTTAAAATATTCCAAAAGTAATACCATTCCAACTATAGATGGATTATTCAAAATATTTTGTGACATAAAGTTTTAACTCTAAATCATAGTGGTCTAGGTATAAATGCATAACAAGCTTAATAAACTAGTCCTTTATTCTCGTTTTTATATTTTATCTAACGTTGACTAAACTGGAAAAGATTAGGCAGTTGCTTAATTTCTAGAAAACATAGTCATTTACCCAATCTCAACCTGCCTCGCTGACATAGATGTATTGTGTAAGCAACAAAAGGAGGTGTTCTTGAATGAGCGGAGTTGCCGGAGCAGGTTATTTCGGAGGATTTGCGTTAATCGTTGTCTTGTTCATCTTGTTAATCATCGTCGGTGCAGGTGGTTATTTAGGTTACTAATGTAAAAGAAAGAACAGATAACGAGTAATAAAAGGAGGAGTGACCTCATGTACGGACCAGGTTATGGTGTAGGAGCAGGTGCAGGATTCGATTATGGTGCTGGTGCAGGTTATGGTTATGGGGCACCTGGATGCCACACAACGTATGCGGCACCAGCTGCAGGATACGGTGCAGGACGCGGTTTTGCATTAATCGTCGTGCTATTTATCCTGCTAATTATCGTTGGTGCATCTAGATTGGGTTACTAATTTAGTGAACCATAGAACCTATCCAAAGAAAAACGCGGGTAGGCCCTACCAACAAAGTATAAAGGTTATCAGCATGAGCCCTTCCACTTTTTCAGTGCTTGCATAGAATGTAAGTGAAACGAATGAAAAGGAGGTTTCTCAATGGGTGCTGTAGGATATGGCGGCGGTTTTGCGTTAATTGTCGTGCTGTTCATCCTCTTGATCATCGTCGGTGCATCTTGGGGTTGGTAATGGAATGATAAAAGGGGCTGTTTTCTGACAGCCCCTTTCTGCTTACATTCATTAACGGCCAACCTTCTTCTTTTGAAAGATTTCTTTTTGACCGGTAACCTGTACTGTAAAATCAACAGATACGTTAAATTCTGCATTTTGCCAACCACTATCATGCCACCCTAGCTCTTCATAGAATTCGTAATCATCTACCCATATTCGTTGGCCAAGTAACCACGGTTCCACATTGAGTTCTTGCATCTTGGTAATTGTTCGTTCAACCTCAGCTTTGATTTCTTCTTCCATTTTCTCTTCAATCTTTTTTATGAAACCAATCTCAGCTTCAACCATCGGGCGACTTAATTCCACAACATCACCAGAACCACGAAGCTCTAACTCAAATTGGACAGGATTGGTTTTCTGAAAAGAAAGCTTTGGGGTAAATTCCACCCGTGTTAACGCAACCTTTATTTCTTCCCCCTCTTCTTCTAGTGTAATCGAATAGTTCATAAACTCTAAACGCTCATTCTTTAACAGTTGACTCACACTAACTTCCGATTTTGCTAATTCACCAACGAGTTGATGATCCTTAAACACACCCATTCCTTCAATCATTAGTCCCTCTTCAGTTAATGTTCCAACTGGAATTGTTGCTGCTCGTGACACTGTTGTACTGTCACGTAAATATTCAAACAATTTCGTATCTCTTGAACGACCAATTTTTTGGTCAGCGTCAAAAAAACGATCTAAATAGAGAGACGGAAGATTAACTAATGGTGATTCGGTATTAATAAATGTTTCTGCATCGACTTCTTTGATTACTAAGAGCAGCACTCGACTAGCGATTGCCGAATCACGACTCAGCTGATCGAGTACAGGTTCGAGGTTTTCTTTTGCCACCTCTTCAGAAATCGTTACAACTTTTAATTGCCCGAGAAAAAGAACAGTCGGTGTAATCGCTTCGATGTTTGCTAGCGCATCTTGAATCGAATCCCCTTCTTCTGATTTCACTTCAAACTCCCGTGTCAATTCGGCTCCACCACTACTACCAGCACCTCCAAAGATTGGGATTTGCACACCAACACTATATTCCTCCACGTCCCCTTTATCGATCGCTAATCCAAGAATCAATGAACGGTCATCTAATTCTCTTAGGTCTGTTTGACAACCGCTACACAGGACGAGAAGACTCATAAAAAGAATCATCCTACGACGAAATATTCGTATCATCTTTAGGTGTCCCTCGCTTCTTTTTTAATGTCAGAAAAATCAATAGAAGGGTTGGCATCACAAATCCGTACAAAATTAAGTTAATGTTATGAAATGCCCATTGATCGATAATAAATTCCGGCGTCATTAGTGATAACATGTAAATGACAGCTAAATAAATAACGATAAAAAGGTTTTGATTCACCACTGGCCACGCTTTTTTCGTTATATAGACCATAAACCATGTGTGTACAATGAATAATTTGTAAAAAGAAACGATCCAAAATCCGATAAATAATAAATCTAATCGTTCTAATAACCCTGTACGCGTTTCGATTGACTGCGTTAACGCTGTGATCGGCGATAGCAATTGCATCGCATGATCAAAGCCAAACGTACCTAAGACACCTAAACTAAGTCCACTATAAATAATAACAATCATGATTAAGCTCAGGTTCATCGGGGCTAATATCGCTTCCCCCTTTCTCATATACACTAAAAAGGCCAAAGTAGGCACAATGGCAGCATAACGTGCCATATCTGAGACAGAGCTTTTTAAAAAAGTAACTACATCTGTGGAAAACACCGGTGCCACAAAAATCCATTTAAAATAATCTTGAAAAAACGCCATGACAATGACACTTAATAGGACAAGGATCTCTAAAACGACAAAATAAACAGCAAAACGAGTGATCGCAATGATCCCATAATACACACCAACACCTGCAATGATGAAAAAAGGAAGTAAGACCATCCATTCAGGTGTGACCTTAAGTAAATGGACTTGAACAATCTCTGATAAACCGTTCGTTACTCGTGCTGCACTTAAAATCGTCCCAATAATAAAATAGAAAATGACTACAAAATAGAGCCACCCCCAAAGATGATCTTTCAGTGCTTTAAAAAAATCATAATCGGGGTATCTTTTCGTGAATAAAGAGATCAACCAAAGCATCAAAAAAAACGGTATTGAGACGACAAGTAGTTTTAACCAACTGCTCCTAATCTCTTCTCCAGAAACATATGGCAAAAACAAAACACCTAATGTTACTGTCGTACAAAACATAAACGCAAAGAGATCAAAGGCGCGAAATTGTCTTTTTATTTCCAAACAATCACCTTCTTTCTATGTTGATCGGTCCTTGCGTGTAGCAAAGCGGATAAACACGTCGTAAAATTGCTTTGCATTTAATGGTGAAAGTGGTGACAAATAAGGTTTACCAAATGATTGTAAATGACATAAATGGATCGTCACCAAAATTACCCCTAACATTAAGCCATAAATCCCTAAAATTGACGTAATCATTAAAAAGCCATAGCGAACAATCCTCCACGCTAACGCGAGCGACCAGGTTGGAACCGTAAAAGAAGCAATCGCCGTAATCGAAACGATAATTATCATCAAACTACTGACAATCCCGGCTTCAACAGCAGCTGTTCCAATGACAATCCCACCAACAATCCCAATCGTTTGTCCAACAAAACTCGGTAACCTAATACTTGATTCAACGAGAACATCTAAGGCAAACATCATTAACAATGCCTCAGCTGGAGCTGGTAATGGAATATTGCTCCGTGATTCGGTCATCGTTAGTGCTAATTTGGCAGGAAGCAATTCAGGGTGAAAGCCAACAAGGGCTACATAAAGTGATGGCAGCATCGTCGCGATAAACAGGCACACTAACCTCAACAATCGAATAAAAGTCGTATTCCAGACGAGGTCGTAGTTCTCTTCGCTTGTTTCATATAATTCAATCAGTGTTGTCGGCACGTACAGAACAAACGTCGAGTTATCTACAACGATCACGACCTTACCTTGACTCAATGCAAATGCCGCTCGATCTGGCCGTTCGGTTTGAGACGTCAACGGAAATACTGACATCGGCGAATCTTTGATCTTTTTTCCTAAATGTCCCGCTTGAATGATCGTATCGGTCTCAACACTTTTAATCCGTTTCTCTACTTCCCTGCATAAATCAGGATCAGCATATTCTTCTAAATAGAGCATCGCCACTTTATTATGGCTAAGTGAACCAATTTCAAACTGCTTCGCTTTAAAACGCGGATCACGAATAAATCGTCTCAAAAGCGCTACATTGGTCGCAAAGTCTTCAACAAATCCTGACTTTGGTCCATACACTTGATATTCCGTTTCTGGCGGGCTAATGTTTCGTTTTTCCGTCGTTTCAATCGGAATAACCGCAGGCTTCATTCCTTCCACATGACAGATTGCTTTACCATCTAATATCGCTTGAATTAAGTCTTTCCAACTCGTAGGCTCTCTGATCATTGCACTATATAGTACTTGTTTCAAATCGTTAACAGGAGATTGTTCACCATTTTCGATGCGAAGAATAAAAGGTTCAACAATGGTACTATAAAGAAGGTCCTGATTGACTAAACCGCCCATTGAAAAAATGATAATGTGTTGTCCTGACGGGATCGACAACACTCGTTTTTGAAAATCATCAATATCACTAAGCACCTTTTCAAGTATGTGTTCTAACTGAACAGGATTCATTGGAAATGCCTGTTCTTCTTTTTTAAAGCCTATTTTTTCTTCTAAGAAATCATCATAATCCCTCTCTTCAAAATGAGGGGCCTTCTGCTTTATCTTTTCTAATTGACCTTTAAAGAACATCATTCATCTCCTATTTATAAGCACTCAAAATTTACTATTTTTATTGTGTTCGTGATCAAAGGAAATATACGAAAATTCCCATTGTTGACGTCTGATACCATCTATGGCAACGAGCGTTATGATTTAGAAAAAAATCCTTGTTAACTGAATGAATTTGGCAAGATCACACATAATAGCAAATGCAACGTGAGTCATCGCTTCTATTAGGAGCAGGTCAGAGTTTGGGTGCGGCAACACCATCTAAAGGCTTGCAGCTACACTTACCTAGCCACGAGGATCGGGGGCTATCTCGTATAAAGTAACGACCATGTAAATCGTCCTTAAAAGTTTTACTTTAAAATGATCTCGAACTAAGGGAAGAGTTACTTACGAGACAGGGCCCCTTCCCCTAAAGCCATGCGCATAGAGTCGCTTCTATCGTATCTATTCATACAAGTAGCGAATTGTAGCATTGCCTACGAATCATAAAATGAGGAGGCCAACGAATCGGATGGAAGAATCCTGGGTCATTGTCGTTCGTGCTGTTATCGCCTTTTTCTCATTATTAATTTTCACGCGTTTATTAGGTAAACAACAAATGGGAAACCTCTCCTACTTTGATTATATTAATGGAATTACCATTGGTTCGATTGCAGCAAACCTGGCAACAAATCTGACCGGTAAAGCCTGGGTTCACTGGATTGGACTACTCGTTTTTATCTTATTATCACTAGCTTTACAATGGATCACGTTAAAAAGCCGTTATTTACACAAAATCATTGATGCTGAACCGGTCGTTGTCGTACAAGGTGGCAAAATTCTCGAACAAAACCTTTCTAAAGTTCGAGTAAAAAGCGATGAATTGCTCACCTTACTGCGGCAAAAAGGTTGTTTTGATTTAACAAGAGTTGAATATGCGATTTTGGAAACCAACGGTAAATTATCGATCTTGCCAAAATCAAAATATCAATCGTTAACTCCTGATGACTTAAATATAGAGGGCTCAATCGTTGGGCTAACGACAGAAGTCATCATCGATGGAATCATCCTCTCACAAAATCTTCGTCAACGTAAAAAATCAAAGCAATGGTTAATGCAAGAATTACATACAAAGAGGATTTATGATCTAAAAGAAGTCTCATTTGCCGCCATACTCCCTAATAATCAGCTCTATGTTGATACATTTGCTGATCGGGTTAACGATGAGGCAAACATGAGTGACTATGAAGGGCCATTTTAAGGGGTTTGATTATGAAGAGAAGATTATTAGTCTATGGTTTTCCGGTACTCATTATTGCTTTAAGTGTCGTCGTCATGACAAGTGGCAAAGTTGTCAAGCATCCACTGAAAGAGGATGATCATTTTATCGAACAAGTAAAACAAGTACATACGAATGTAACGGAAAAACAATGGGGAAAAGCAGAGGATTCAATCAAACAAGCCATTGATACATACGACTCAATCGTCAATCGTGTTCAATTTAGTGTCGAACGTGAATTAATCTATGATATCCACGTATCGCTTGCCCGAATCCACGGCTGTATTGTAACGAGGGATGACACATCTGCCATTCAAGAAATCTATGTACTTTATGAATTATGGAAGCATCTGGGTAAGGGATAACCTTGAAAATTGTGGTTGGGCGTGGCCCTTTTTGGAAAATGTGCCAATCGATACCGAGCATATGTATGCCTCTTTTTCAAATGCTAAGAGAAACTGAGATGATAAGAGGAGGCGACCATTTATGCTTCAACAACCAAAGAAAAGACAACCACAGGGAACCTCACAAAAAAATAAACCAACGTTTACAACTGATTTTCCAACCGAAGCCATTAAGAAAGAGTATTACAAACAAGACCAACCAGCACCCCAGCCAAAAGATTACGATGAAATCGAATACTAAGTCGACAAGTGTAAAAAGGCTGTCTCAGTCTGGGTTCGTTCCTTATGAGACAGCCCCTAAAACATGTGTTAGAAGTGATTGTTCCTCAAACTTGCATGAGGTTTGAGTATTATAATGTAACCACCGTTCTGCCCCGTACTTGGCCTTGAAGAATATTTTCGATAACAGTAGGCAATTGCTCTAAGTCTACTTCTTGTTCAATATCTTTCAGCAAGTGCTCTGGTTTTAAATCAGTCGCTAATCTTTCCCATACACGCAGTCGAGTGTCCATATCACAATATACTGAGTCAATTCCGACTAAATTAACCCCTCGTAAAATGAAAGGAAAAACAGTTGTTGGAAGCTTCGTTCCGCCCGTTAAGCCACTCACCGCCACCGATCCACCATACTTCGTCGAACTAAGTATGTATGCGAGTGTCTGACCACCAACCGGATCGACTGCTCCTGCCCATTGCTGTTGGTCTAATGGTCGAACCTTCTCCGGTGAAACCTCTTCACGTGATAAAATCGTTGTCGCACCTAATTGTTTTAAGTATTCATGTTCGCTTTCTTTCCCTGTACTTGCAACGACCTCATAACCTTTTTTAGCTAACATGGCAACCGCAAAGCTTCCAACACCTCCCGTAGCTCCGGTTACAAGAATCGGACCATCAGGAATATGACTTTCTTCAAGACGTTGAACCGATAACGCAGCTGTAAATCCAGCTGTACCAAATGTCATCGCATCTTTTAAGGTTAAGCCATTTGGGAGAGGAACAACCCAAGCTGCAGGTACACGAGCATATTGACTAAATCCACCGTAATGAGACACACCTAATTCATAGCTAGTGACAATCACTTCGTCACCTTCAGCGTAACGTTCATCCTTCGAAGAGACAACCGTTCCAGCTAAGTCAATTCCAGGTACAAATGGGTACGAGCGCACAATCCCGCCATTAGCGATACTTGCTAATCCATCCTTATAATTGACACTTGAATAATGTACGCGAATCAGTACGTCCCCTTCCGGTAAATCCTCGAATGAAAGGTTTTTGATTTCTGTTACGACTGAATCATTCTCTTTGTCAACTACGAAAGCCTTAAACATATCTGACATCTGCCTCACTCCTTTTTCTATTCCCTCATTTTCCTCTCTACTATATTATTATTCTCGCTTCCCTCCACGAATTCCTCGTTCATTACGGTTCTCATTTACACTTCAAAGCGTCATAACGATGTGCAAGCCTATTTAAACGCCCTGCACTGATAATTCTCCCCTTAAGTACTTTTACCCGCACACTTCAATCGAAAACAAACGAGATGCGAATCATCGCACCTCGTTTTGCCTTCCATATTATGTGTATTGTTTGATTGGATTAAGTATATCTTGATCCATTGGTTCGATCGGTTGAATATTCGTACGATTTGCTAAAAACTCTGGTCGTGGACTTTGACCTGAGAATGGCTTCACTAATTTATTTTCAATACTATTATAAACGAAGAACACATTACTACGTGGGAACGGAGAAATATTTCCTCCAGAACCATGCATAATGTTACATTCAAAGAACAGTACAGAACCTGCAGGACCTGTAGCTGTATCAATTCTACCTCCTGCTTGATCAACTAGCCATTTTAAACTTTCATGATCAGGAACCCCAAATTGTTGTTTTTGTAGCGACTGCTCAAAATGATTATCCGGAGTCTTACCCGGACAAGAGATATAATAATTATGAGAACCAGGAACTAACATGAGTGGTCCATTGTGCTCATAATTGTCCGTTAAGATAATTGAGCAACTAACCGCCCTCATATTCGGCATACCATCTTCCACATGCCATGTTTCAAAATCAGAATGCCAATAAAATTCTTTCCCCTTAAAACCTGGTTTAAAATTAATTCTTGATTGTGTAATATACACTTGGCTGCCTAACAGTTGGTTAGCAACCTCGACCAAACGTCTGTTTCGTGACAAACGCTTGAAAAAATCAGTGTTATTATGAACATCAAACACTGACCGAATTTCTGCACTTTCAGGTTCTCGGATTACATCAGCTGATTCTGCATGTTTATTTTCATCCATCACTTGCGCTAACTCTCGGCGCAAAACGTCCACTTCCTCAGGAGAAAATAAATTTTTGAACATTAAATAACCATTCTTTTCATAAAAATGGAGATCCTCTTTCCCCAGTGGACCTTCGTTTTGCATGGGATTCTTGTAAACAACAGGATCTTGTCGCTTCACGATTGCTGCTTTTTCACTCACTCTTGAAGGATATAAATCTGCTACCATCCAATCACCCCTATGTTATGTTATTTTATTGTTCAGTTCGTAAGGCCTATACCTCAACCTTACCGAGTACATTTTACCTCTACCTCATAAGTTTTTTCAAAATTAGGATAATCGTTTTACAACCAACATCCGTGCAAATTCTTCGATTATAAAAAATTACATAATAGTTTTTGTGATTTTACTTTCTTTATCGAGATATATTTCTTGTTATCACTCACCCGATACGAGTGCTAATATTTTTAAAGATGGAGTATTTCTAGAGGTAGATGGGTAAACATGGTAACAGAGAGCAAAGAGGAGGTATGTCAACATGGATTACCGTGTGGAAAAGGATACAATTGGAGAAATTCATGTGCCCGCTGACAAACACTGGGGAGCACAAACACAACGAAGTTTACAAAACTTTAAAATTGGGACAGAAAAAATGCCGCAAGAAATTGTTCATGCTTTTGCTACCCTAAAAAAAGCAGCTGCACTTGCTAATAAACAGTTAGATACGATTGATCATACAAAAGCAGATGCCATTGTCCGCGCTGCCGATGAAGTCCTTACCGGGAAGTTAGAGGAACATTTTCCTCTTGTTGTCTGGCAAACTGGGAGCGGGACACAATCGAATATGAATATGAATGAAGTGATTGCAACCCTTGCTAACAAACAGGTAAAAGACAGTGATAGCAAGGTACATCCAAATGATGACGTGAACAAATCACAGAGTTCCAATGATACATTTCCGACCGCGATGCATATCGCTGCTGTGATAAAAGTTGAGGACTCATTACTTCCTGCAATCAGCAAATTAAAAGAAACGTTAACCAAGAAGATGAATGAGTTTGACAAGATTATTAAAATTGGCCGCACACACTTACAAGATGCGACACCATTAACTCTAGGTCAGGAGATCAGTGGTTGGGTTAGAATGCTTGAGAAGACAGAAGAAATGATTACCGATAGCCTCGAGCATGTCCGCGAACTTGCCATTGGAGGAACCGCAGTAGGGACTGGAATTAACGCACACCCGAAATTTGGTGAGCTAGTGGCCAAAGAAATTAGTACGATGACTAGGAAAACATTTTCGTCAGCAAAAAATAAGTTTCATTCGCTCACAAGCCATGATGAACTCGTGTATACTCATGGTGCATTAAAAGCGTTAGCGGCAGATGTAATGAAAATTGCCAATGATATTCGCTGGTTAGCTAGTGGTCCACGTGCTGGCCTCGGTGAGCTTACGCTTCCAGCAAATGAACCAGGAAGTTCAATAATGCCTGGAAAAGTAAACCCAACACAAAGTGAAGCCTTAACGATGGTAGCGGCTCAAGTGATGGGTAATGATGCGACGATTGGATTTGCTGCAAGCCAAGGGAACTTTGAATTAAATGTGTTTAAACCTGTGATTATCTATAATTTCTTGCAATCAGTAACGCTTTTAACTGATGCGATGATTTCTTTCAATGACAAGGCGGCTGCTGGTATTGAACCAAATGAAGACAACATTAAGGCACATGTACAACATTCTCTCATGCTTGTCACCGCATTAAACCCACACATCGGTTATGAAAAAGCAGCAAAAATTGCAAAAGACGCTCACGAAAATGGACTCACGCTACGTGAATCTGCAATCAACAGCGGCTTCTTGAGCGAAGAAGAATTTGATAGAATCGTGAAACCTGAAGAAATGATTGCACCAAAGGAACTCTAATATTTCTAAAAGCGTAAAACCAAGGGTCTGTCTCCAAATGATGGTAACAGACCCTTGGTCTACAACCTTAAAGGACAAAATCTTCCAATGCTTCATCCATCATATCATCATTAATCCCAATATAACGTAAAGTGACAGATGGGCTTGAATGCCCAAAGATTTGTTGCAAAAGCGCAACATCCTTGTGTTGCTGGTAAAAATGATAACCAAACGTTTTTCTTAATGTATGGGTACCGATCGCTCCCTCGATATTTGCCGCCTTTGCCGCTTTATTTATGATGTGCCAAGCTTGGACCCGAGTAATCGGCCGATCCCCCTTCCGTGATGGAAAAAGATAATCAGAATCAGCCATGGCACGTGTGTATTTATCAATTTCCGTTCGTAACGACGATGTCATTTTGATCTTACGCGTTTTCCCAGTTTTGTTCTCACGGATTCGTAAATGTTCTGTATGAACGACATCCATCACTCGTAACGGTAAGATATCACTGATCCGTAATCCTGAATTAATCCCAAACGTAAATAAAAAATAGTCGCGATATGAACGATGAAGCAAATACTCTTTTATCTCCCGTATGTCTTCAACGTCACGAATTGGTTCGACTTTATTCGCTCCTTGATGTTTTTTCATGCCAACACCTCTCAACTCTCCAAACAATATGGTTCTAACGAATGATATTCGATACAGGTGACAATTTCCCCTCTTTTTAACCACCATTTGCTATTTTTCTTGTTGAGAGAGAAGCATCCAAAACAAAACGGATACCTAGATGATTTCATCATATGTATAACGAACAACATATTTGTTCGTTTTTAATTTCTTAATCTCCACACAAGGACCGATTTCATAACCATTATGCCAATTATCTTCTAATTTAGCCTTTAGACAACCCGCTTGAAACTTTGATTGAAATGTCTGTTTCCAATAGATCCAACGAGGCTTATTCATCATATCCTTTTAAAACCTTACCTTTCTACATAGACTGTTGTTTTCCATAGTGTACCCAATCATAAGCATATATTTTCTATTTTTTATAAGAGTTAAGCTTGGTGCTCTCATCACATCGCAGCCTATCCAATTAAATCTTCATCTTCTCGCTCTTTTATTTCCTCGTAGCGACGGTTTTCTTCACGATCACGAAGTCTATGTGCTAGTCTAGCAGCTGCACTTGCAGCAATGCTTGCGACAAGGTCATCTAAAAAGGTATGAATCTTTTCTCCTTTTGTATCTAGTTCTTTAATGATACCAATTTTCTCTTTGTCAAGATAACCGAATGTCGTTACAGCAATGCTACCAAAACCAAACACCGAGCCAAGTGCAACGGTTTCATCTACACCAAACAGACCTTCATCACTTTCAATTAATGATTGCAACGGTTCAGAGAGCTTCTTCTGTTCTGCTAGCTTGTCAAGCTCAACACCGACTAATATCGCATGTTGAATTTCTCGTTTACATAGGACAGCATCCGCACTTTCAAAGCAATCACTCATATCAAGACCTGGGTTGTATTTGATTTGCATTTGGTAGACAACTTTTGCAATGTCCTCTACATCTACTCCTCGCTCTTTCAATAGTCGTCTTGCCTCTTTTTCAACGACATGACAAGGCACTGGTGTTTTCATTCCATCATCCCCCTTATTCTATAGTTTACCATATCTAACCAAGGTGAGGCTCCATCTATGATTTGATACGATCACTAGTGCTCATAAAAATATGTTAGAATAACGTGTATATAACATTATGAAAGGACTTGAGACATTATGGCAACGTTACACGGGTCTATTATTGAAAAGACGATTACGAGTACAGAACTAGAAGACACCCGCGAATTATTGATCTATTTGCCTCCAAATTATTCCCCTTTATATACGTATGATCTATTAATTGCTCAAGATGGAAGCGATTACTTCCAACTCGGACGATTAGCAAGACAAGCGGATGAATTAATTAGCGAAAATCTAATCAAAGACTTAATTATTGTTGGGGTCCCTTACCGGTCCGTAAAAGAACGTAGTGAATTATATCACCCAAGTGGCAGGAAACACGAGGCTTTCATCCGATTTCTAACAACCGAACTCGTACCCTACCTTGATGACCATTATCAAACCCATCAACTTGCCTCGGGCCGGACATTAATGGGAGACTCTTTAGCGGCGACCGTTTCACTACAAGCTGCCTTTGCTTATCCAAATACGTTTGGCCAAGTAATCTTGCAATCACCCTACGTGAACGATCATGTCTTAACGAGTGTAAAAGCCTTTGGGCAACCACACATTCTAAAGGTTTACCATGTGATTGGAAAAGAGGAGACCGTTGTGAAAACAACCGATGGAAAAACGAAGGATTTTCTAACTCCTAATCGAGAGTTATCCAAGGTCATGAAAGAAAGAGGCTTTGATATTTTTTATGATGAATTTAATGGTGATCATACATGGAAATATTGGCAACCGGATCTACGACGTGCCCTGCTTCAAATGTTTGCATAACGACTCCCCTTGCGACTAAAATGGAACGTGACACTTTTCACTGTCCAAATTAAACAATAAGGAATATGAAGGGGATGACTAGACGTGGACATTATCACAGTAGAAAATCAAACACAACTTAAAGATGCCTTTGCAATCCGAACCGAAGTTTTTGTTCATGAACAAAAGGTTCCCGAAGAAGAGGAAATCGACCAATATGAAGATGACGCCATCCATTTTGTTATTTATGATGGAGACAAACCGGTGGGTGCCGGGCGCCTTCGCACAGTCGAGGACTATGGAAAAGTCGAGCGAATCTGTATAAAAAAAGACTATCGAAAAAGCGGTGCAGGCAAGCTATTGATGGATAAAATTGAGAAAACAGCTGAAGAGAACCAACTACCTGTTTTAAAGCTAAATGCTCAAACCCAAGCTGAAGGGTTCTATCAAAAGCTAGGTTATCAAACCTACTCTGGCGAATTTCTAGATGCAGGGATTCCGCATGTCGCTATGAAAAAAAACATCAAAAATTAAAAAATGAGGGAGTTCCTAAAAGGTAGATTGAACCTTTTAGGAACTCCCTCATTCATTTCCTTACCCTGTTTCATCAAACATTGTCCCTTTATTTGTCAATTGTGCTTCAATTTCTTTTCTCTTTTCCACCCATTTTGCTTGTTGCCTACTGGAATCTGGGTCACCCTGGTATTTCCTAAGGACATCATTAAACGCCACTTTCTGAGGTGCTGGCGCTGGTTTGATCCCTGACTTTCTTTTGACGATACGACTACCGTAATTTACAGCTGTAATATTGTGATGTGGTGGTACATAACCCATTTTAATCGCCCCTTTCAAATTCATCGAACTAGCTTCTTTCCTTCGGGAATTGACTCTTAAACTTCTACCGAAGGGGGCGCGAGTAAGCTCTCTTCTCTGCTCTACATCATGCTAGCTGACTCCGGACCCTTTTCATAAAACTATTCGTTGTTTGCGAGCGATATGTGTCCTCTATGAATCTATACCCGTTTTTTATTAATTTTATTCACTTATTTAGTTTCATGTGACAACTTTATTTGGTACGATAGAAAATAGACATTTTTTACGGAAATAATCATCGATCCACTGACAACGGGGGGAAGTTCATGCATATCGCTTTACTTGAACAACAGACAGTGAATTTACATTCATGCGAACGAACAGATTTCCAAAAAATTTATACGGCAAGTGTTCACGGTCGAGTGACATGCATGCATTGCGGCACTTCTGTCCGATTGCGGTTAGGTATTTTTGAGCGACCTCGCTTTATTCACCCGCCGACAGACTTTGATTGTGAATCTGTCGTCGAGACCTTTGACAAAGTCGAACGAACAAAAGCAACAAAAGAATTAGACAATAAAAATGATGGCTTTACGATTCCTAAACATCGTTCAATTACAGGTGAGGACAGAAATAAACAGAAGGACAATTGGAAAGAGCCTGAGGTCATCAAAGCTTTTACGCCATTTGAAGAAGATACTAACGATATTTCTCCATTGGAACCTCACCCATACTACCAGCAACTAGCAGCCCTAAATTACCCGCTAGATTCCAGACAGTGGGAAGCTGTGACAACAGTAGAAGGGCCTTTACTTATTCTTGCTGGAGCCGGGAGCGGTAAAACACGTGTCCTAACCTCAAGAGCGGCTTATATGATGACGGAAAAAAATATTCCCGCAAACCGACTTGGGATGGTCACGTTCACCGCAAAAGCAGCCAAGGAGATGAAAGAACGAATGCTCCTTTACCCAAACTTAACGAGGCAACACTTACAATCATTAGTGGTCGGAACTTTTCATAGTATCTTTTATAAAATGCTTCTCCATCATCAGCCAGACCAATGGCAGCCAAACCAACTGCTCAAATGGGACTGGCAACGAGATAAGCTCATGAAAGAAGCCGGGCGAGAAATCGATCTTGATGAAAAAGAATTTGCCTATGACCAAGCACTCGCTCAAATCGGCTTATGGAAAAACAGCCTCGTTTCACCCGCCGATGTGAAAGCAAAAGACATTTGGGAAGAGCGCGTTCTCCACCTCTACAAACGGTATGAAGAAATGAAGAATCAAAATCAAATGTTTGACTTTGATGACATGCTGATCGGCTGTTACAATCTCTTAACGGACAACCCAGCCTTACTCGAAAAATATCAAGAACGCTTTTCTTACTTACTAATTGATGAGTTCCAAGATATTAATCATGTCCAATATGAAATCATTAAACACTTAGCAGCAAGTCATAACAATCTTTGTGTTGTTGGTGACGATGACCAGTCCATTTATGGTTTTCGGGGGAGTAATCCAACCTACATTTTGAACTTCAAAAATGATTATCATCAGACAAAAACGGTCATATTAAACCGTAACTATCGCTCGACACATCCAATTGTTTCCGTGTCGAATCGTGTGATTAAACAGAATAAAAACCGCTACACAAAAGATATTAAAGCCTTATCGGATAGTAGCGAAGCGCCAACTGTCTTTTTTCCATATGATGAAGAAGAGGAAGCGACGATGATTGTTACAGATATCAAAGAACGAATTGAAAAAGGAGCCAATCCAAATGATTTTGCGATCTTATACCGAACGAATGTGTCAATGCGCGCGCTTTTTGAACGACTAGTTCAATCTAGCCTCCCCTTCACAATCGAGCAGGAAGGAGATTCCTTCTATCGTCGTAAAACGGTTCGTAAAGTGCTTGCTTATATGCGTCTAGCCAAAAATCCGGATGATACCGAGGCGATGGGTGATTTAATTGGAGCATTATTTTTAAAACAAACAGCCTTACAAGACTTAAAAGCTCACAGTATTACTTCTGACTGCACAATCGTTGAGGCACTCAGTAAATTAACGAACCTACAACCCTTTCAACAAAAAAAGCTTAAAAAAATCGTTCCGTTGTTTAAACGAGTAAGCAAACTCACCCCTCTAAAGGCGATTGACCTGATTGAACGGGAAATGGGTCTTCAAGATTACTTGAAAAAGCAAGGCAATGAAGGCAATGCGATGGAGAAAGGGTCTGATGATGTCCGCGATTTAAAAGTCGCAGCCAAAAATCACCATTCCATTTCTGACTTTCTTGATCACGTTAATCATATGATTGCAAAAAATGAAGAAATGAAACATAGCAAAAACAAGCAAAGCGACGGTCTACAACTAATGACAATCCATCGTTCTAAAGGCCTTGAATTTAAGCATGTGTATATTATCGGTGCTGTTGACGGAAGTATCCCTCATGACTTTGCATTAGAGGCTTGGCGTGATGGTGATGATACACTTCTTGAAGAAGAACGTCGTCTCATGTATGTAGCGATGACGCGAGCTCAAACGTCATTAATGATTTCTGTGCCCAACCAACGACGCGGAAAGAAAGCGTACCGATCAAGGTTTGTGCGCGATATGTTCAAACAAGCCTATAAATCAGCGATAATAAAATAAGCACTTATGCAAATGTAACCTATGACCCTACTAGCAGACCCATCACTCCTTGAATCAACTTCTCCTCATCAGTGGATTCTCCCTCATTCTCCAATCAAAAGCGGTGCGAGTAAGCGAACTTCCCCGATTACTCATCCTGTTCGCGCACTCCGCCCCTTGAACTTCCTCGAGCCAACTTCTTTTCTTCAGTGATTTGATCCTAAAACTTAATCCTAAGGCGGTGCGAGTAAGCATTCTTCTTTGATTACTCACCCTGTTCGCGCACTCCGCCCCTTGACCTTCCTCGAGCCAACTTCTTTTCTTCAGTGATTTGATCCTAAAACTTAATCCTAAGGCGGTGCGAGTAAGCATTCTTCTTTGATTACTCACCCTGTTCGCGCACTCCGCCCCTTGACCT
>NZ_JAHPIV010000007.1:153121-220666 GCF_019039105.1 Desertibacillus haloalkaliphilus
AAACTTAATCCTAAGGCGGTGCGAGTAAGCATTCTTCTTTGATTACTCACCCTGTTCGCGCACTCCGCCCCTTGACCACCAAAAGCAGACCACGTCATCTCAAACGCTGGTCTGCTTTTTTATTTATCTGAAGATTAAATCCATGACCAAGGGTTCGATGGTGCTTCACGGTTCGTTTGTTCTGATACTTCTGTTTCGTCCGTCTGCTCTTCAGATGTTGGACCGCCCTCTTCATTACTTGTTTCGGTTGTTGGTCGAGTCACTGGTCTCATTGGACCAAATCCCCATGGGTCATAAACGACATCCTCAGTTTGCTGCTCAGTTGTAGCTGTTTCTGTTTGCGTAGCGTCACTCGCTTCTGATCCTTGACCTTCATCTGTTTGACTCTGCTGTTCAGTTGTCGCCTCTTGTGGTCCAGGTTGTGCTATCGGACCAAACCCCCACGGGTCATTTACTGAGCTATTTTCAGTATTACGACCATGATCTTCAGTAATGATCTTTACATCATTAGCATGAATCACCAACTCATCGACATTAAGTACTTTCCGTTTCTTCGTCATTTTAATTCCCCCTGCATAAGTTCTACGATTACACTTTATGCATAGGACCCTAAACGTGTATAGGCACATGAACAATCAAGAGCATCAAATGTCACACCCTCTCATTGCCCTAACATATGCTACTACAAGTAGGAGTGAACCATTCCATATGGAGGTGTATGTAATGAGTGAAAAAGAGTTTGACTCTACAAATAAGGAGCTCATCAATATTCTTGTTAGTAATGTTCTAAAAAAACATGGCATTGATAAAAGTAATGTTCAATTAGATGAACAAGAAAAGGAAAGAGTAAAATCTGTTTTTAACGAACTACAAGAAAAGGTCGAGCAATTCTTAACAACTCAGCAATCAGAAAAAACCGAGCATGACTTTGAAGACACCGAAACCACTATCAATACGCAAACGCCATCGACTGCTAACCACGTGAATCATGAATCTCCCTTTACCAAGCTTAGGCGCAAAAAGAAAGAATAAGGTCAGCAATAATAATAGGCGGCAATCAAAAGAGAAATGCCCAAACAAAATAACAATCAACTCATAGGTTGTAGTATATCAACAAAAAGGAGGTATTTTTGTGACAACATTTTCCAAATTCAGAGAGGCTCCTACTTCTAGATGGTGTGCACTAGATGACAAAAAACACCCTTTATGTGATACAGATGAGCAACCAACACAAGAGGCTGATCAACTGAATAAAACCTTGCAACTTTCCGAAGAGCTTATCCACGTCAAAGACTCTTGTGACATCACAGTGAACACAACTGATACAAAAGGCGCACTTAACCTTCAAGCTGCCCTTCAAGCTGCAATTGCACTTGTTATCAACATTTCAATTGCAGACAGTGATCGTGCAGAGAGAATCACACAAGATTTACTACAATCATCAAAGATCAAGCAAATTACGCGTCAAAAAACATTAATTGAAAACTCTCGCGGGGTAGAAGTCCGAACAACAGATACGCAGCTAGCTGCAAACATTCAAATCCTGTTACAAATCCTACTCGCTTTACTTGTCAATATCGACATCCTGTAAAACAACATCATACAAAAAAGCAGGTTATCAAATCGATAACCTGCTTTTTTGTATGATTATTTTTTATACAGACGCTTGCCGCAACATCCATTCGTTTTAGGTTTGCTTTGAGTTGGCTTGTTGCGAACAGGCTTTCCATTGTGTAGTACTTGTTTCGTCGTTGATGAGTGGACAGTTGGTCTTCGTTTCATAATTATTCCCTCCATTTTCTAAACAAGCTACTTGTAGTCTATGTCTTCTAATTACATCCTGTATCCACTCATAACTAGAATTTAATCGTTTTTTCGTTTGCGTTCTTCATCAGATTCAGTCACCCCAAATGAAAATGGGCTAATGCCTGGCGTTTGAACTGATGGATGTCGTGTTGGACGTTGCCTAGGAGCATGATGATCTGAGGAAATAAGATTATTCTCCCGTAAATTTCTAGTAAACCATGAGGTTTCCACATCCTCAGCCTCGGATTGCTTTTCATACTCCTCGAGCTTCTGTTCTTTTTCGGCTAACAACTGCTCTGTTTCTGTTAATTTCTTATTCAACAAATCAACCTCTTCATTTGCCGTTGTATTCTTTTTGATATCTTCGATCTTGAAGGTTAGCTCTTCTTTTTCAGCTTGTAATGCCTTTAGTCGTTGTTGTAGCCGATTTAGCTCCGTATTGACCTCATTTCTCTCACTATCAACTGACTCAAGTTGCTTCATCAACTGTGCCTTTTCATCTTTTTCTTCCTGCAACGCTTGTTGTAAATCCTCTCGCTCGCTAGTAAGTTCCCCCTTATCAGAAGTTAGTTCATCCAATTTGCTTTGTAAGTTCTCTAGCTGCTCTTTCAATTCCTCATTTTCTACTTTGAGAGTTTCTAATTGGCGGTAATGATAGTTCTCTTGATAATTTCTCACCTTTTGCTTATATAGTGACAACTCGGATTGAATGTGGATTAACTTTTGTTTCAGCACTTCTGGATCGTTACGATTAATGCTTTTCCTCGGTTGACCATTCATTGCTTCCTTCTCCCCCTTCGATTGTTTCACACTTTAAGCTAGAAAGAATACATATATACCGTAATGGTTCAATCAGTCCAGTTTATGACGAAAAAATTGAATCCATTCACACGAATCTTTTTACAAACACCCAAATCAAAATTAAACGTTCAGCCCTGCACATGTTGACCACAATTTCATACTATACAGTAGTCCTGATACCCAATAAAAATGACTACTAGGAAGCAGTCATCTGGGTAGGGTTAATCATTAAAGGAGGTATTTACATGAGCCACAGCCACAAGAAGCATAGAGTTTGTATCAAAGTTCCAAAAGTTTATGACTGGGTCAACCGCCAAGTCGAATTGCCATTAATTAGTTTCCACAATGAGGAACTAGAAGATATCTTTGAAGTAAACAATAAGCATTGTTTCCGTACTTCTCCAGCTGAGACATTATGCGAATTTTTAGATGCATTTCCAGGCTACCAAGTTGAGTGTAATTTACGACCTGATTCCATTCTTTGTCAAGAAATCACGCAACCAAACGGGCGTCAAGATATCCCAGTGACGCTTCCAACGGGTGAGACGATTACACTACAAAAAGTAAAAGTCCTTGTCAAAGGCTTAGTAGATGTAAACATTTTAGATGCACAAGGAAATGTGATTGCACGTACGGCTGAGCCAATTCCATTCGCTACTGCACAAACGTTCTTCATGTGTGCACCAGAGGGAACTGAGCTACAATGCCATGTCACGTATTTCCAATGCGATGCAGATGTGATTTGCACAGATGACTTCCAACAACTAGATATTTCGATTATATTATGCCTTGAACCACAAATGGAAACAGAAGTAAAGTTAGAAATCGATGCAGCCATCTGCAAACCTCGTGAAGAACTACCAATTGAAGATATTGTTTGTCCGCCTGAAAAGTTCCCACCGCAATGTCCAGAGATCTTCCCTGGTGACAAACATTAAGAACGAAAGAAAATAGAGGGGGCATTGCCCCCCTCTATTTTACACTATTAATGGAATCCACTTCCCCTACATACATATGTACAAATAGACATTCAGGGGGGAGTCACCGTGAATAACCAAACATCTAGCAGGTCTCTTGAGCATCAAACGAAACTTCAATTGCAACAAAAAATTATTCATTATCAATCTGAAGTCGCCAAATACAAGCAAGAGCTAAAACAGGTAGAGAAAAAATTAAGACTGCAACAACAACAATACCGTGCTTTAGAAAAAAATAAGTCAATCACTCCAAAGCCTGTTTTACGTGAATCTACAGAGGTAACAGCCTATTTTACCTATTCGATTGTTCTCCCTAACATCGCTGAAGATGAAATTGATACGTTTGTTATCGGTAACTTCATCCTCAAAAATACTGGAACAACACCTATTACAACACCTCTGATCTGCCTAAAGGTCTCTCCAATTAAATCTGCAAAACTTGGGGGAAAAATAAAAATGTCGGCGACCAAATCTGCAACCGAAGAAGAGATGATTGACGAATCTATTAGCGAGGAATGGGTATACTTCCAAAGCGATTGGCAGCAAAAAGCAGAAGAAACTGGTGAACACTGGTTGAAACCAACAATAACAAATAAACTCGAACCAAATGAAACGCTTACTTTCCCTAATTTTGAATTAACGCTAAAAAAGCCAGAAGACGCATCAGCTATTCTCGTTGAAGGCTTTGCATACAGTGAGCAACTAAAAGAAGGGGTCACCGCGCTAAATCGGATTATCGTTAATTATTAAGCGGAGTTACGATTGCCAACAAGAAAAGTCCTACGATGATTCACAACCCATCGTAGGACTTTTCAAATTTTAAAAAGTGTCAGTGTACGACAGCCTTAATTTTATCCGTTTGACAATCGATCAACGATGACTTCCATCAATGAAGCCACTGCAGCAGCGGCTAATATAATGACAACGGGTGTAAGAATGGTAGGAAACCACATGTATCCACAAATGAGAACAACTGCACTCCAAATGGCGACGCACCAATGACAGCTTAGTAGCTCACCGATCCAGTACTTGATTCCTGTTCCTTTAATTTCTAGGTATGAAACAACGGTTCCATCTTCTAACTCTTCATCTCGAACCAAATGAAACGGCTTACGCAACCATACTGTGATTTGATCATACACAATTAATCTCGTTAATCGAAACACAGCTAATGCAATCAGAAAAAATTCATATGGGTGCACAAACATGGCAGAGCTCCTTAAAACAATCATTTCTATTACACTATGTTCCTTCAACGAAGATGTCACAAAGACTAGGAAATGTATGTGAATATAAGTATACAGGATCACTAATGATCGCCTCTTAGCCCATGGATTATTCTGAATGCTCAATATAAAAAAACACCAGCGCCACTTAAAAGTGGTCACTGATGTATCACTTACCCTAAACCAATAATATTATAGCCGCTATCAACGTGAAGCATTTCTCCAGTGATCCCTCGTGATAAGTCACTCATTAAGAACAGTGCCGTATCACCGACTTCTTCTTGAGTAATCGTGCGACGGAGTGGAGCTTTTTCCTCAATTTCTTTTAATACCTCGTTAAATCCGGAGATCCCTTTTGCAGATAACGTACGTATCGGGCCAGCAGAAATCATATTTACACGGATACCGTCTTTACCTAAATCATTCGCTAAATACTTCACACTTGCATCAAGAGAAGCTTTCGCAACCCCCATCACGTTATAATTTTTAACGACACGCTCCCCACCAAGATACGTTAACGTAATGATGCTTCCACCTTCACTCATTAAATCTCTGCTCGCTTTTGCAACTGCAGTCAGTGAGTATGAACTAATATTTTGCGAAAGTAAAAAGCCTTCACGCGTTGTGTTTAGATACTCGCCTTCAAGTTCCTCACGATTAGCAAACGCAATGCAGTGCGCAATTCCGTGAATCACACCAACTTCTTCCTTAATTGTTGTGAACGTCTTTTCAATCTCTTCATCACTCGTAATATCACATGGCAATACGAGCGAATCATCACGCTCTAGTGATTCAGCTAGACTACGAACATTCTTTTCTAAACGTTCGCCTGCATATGTAAAAATTAAACGTGCTCCTGCTTTTGATAATGATTGAGCAATCCCCCAAGCAATGCTTCGTTTATTGGCGACGCCCATAATCACATATGTACGATTTTCTAATGATAAATTCATTTGTAAACCCCTTTCAATATAGGATTATAGGTTGTTATTAGTACTAGGTGACAATCTAAATTATAGCATGATTTTCCTCGTAAAGATAGATTAGGATACGGTTATTCTTCGCGAATGTATGTCCCTAGCCCTTCTTCGTTTTAATATTTCGTTTTATAAACTGACATTTCTCACATTCATAAATGAGATTTTGGTTTGATTGCGCCGTGAGTAAGTTCGTTATTTGTTCTTGGTGATGACATTGCGGACAGGTTACTAGTGGTTCCATACGCTACTTCCTTTCTGTTTTTTTTTAGTATTGACACGTTTTTCAAAGAACAAAAGTCTAAAGCATATTTCAACTCCGAATACTTAAAGCTTCACGAACAATATTTTAAATCGGAGTCTGAAATCTGGAGCTTTTTACATGAACCCTCATTCCTTTTCCCGCTGAAATACACTACAGCCATTTATTTACGACAACTCTCTTCTCATTCACTAAGCCAACACTCCCCTTTTATTGCAAAAAAACTCTCCACCCCCTGTTATCTACCAGGAGGCGGAGAGCTTGTTCACTAGTCTTCATATTCATGATCCGGAAGAAACGTTTTTGGTACGTGTGTCCCTCGTGAGCCACGTTGGTCGACATCTTCTGTTTCCGGAGGATAAATCATAATAAAACTTTCCGGTTTTGCTTTTGCAAGCACTCGCGGCAGACGCTCTAAATGAGGATGCCAAGCAATCGTACCACGTCTCGCACTAAGGACAACGACTAAGTCGTCCTTTTTTAATTGCGATAGATGATCATTGTGTAGCTGATTCCAATCAGCAAGTGGTATAAATGTAATCGAAACATCCGGTTTAACCTCTTTAAATGTCTGCTCATATCCAGTTGACTCATCCTTTATGACCAACACATGTAACGTTGCACCAATTTGGTTTGCTAGCCGTTTGACGGTTGTTACTGCATTATAAAAGCCCGACTTATGATCACTTCCTGGTGGGATAATAAGTACAATCCGCTTTGTCGTGTTAATCGGGTGACCTAGTTTCGAGACGAGAATCATTTGGTCCGTTCGTTCGAGTAATTGGTCAAGGATACCGCCAAACATTTGCTGAGGTGTTGAGAGTTTGCCATTCCAGCCAATAACCACTTTGGTGATTCGTGTTTCTTCAATTGCACGAATAATTCCTGTAGCAATATTATGGTCAACTCTCGTTAATAAATGGATTGGCACTTCCGCACCTGCAGCATAAGTCACCGTATGCCCTAACATTTTTTCCGCTTCCGCCACTCTCGCAGCGGCATTCTTTTGCTCCCCTTGAACAACACTTAATGGATAAATCGGTTCAGTTGCATTCCCTTTTAATACGAAAGATAAATCTAACAATGACTCCATCGTATGAGGATTGGAAAGCGGGATCAGAATTCTTTGTGGTGCATTTGTAGGTTCATATGGCTGTTGGTCTTCGTTATAAGCCACTTTACGTGCATATTTTTCAACCATATATGGACCGACCATACACGTAACAAGGATCATGATAATAACACCATTGACCGTTCCTTGGTTAAATAATCCAAGCTCGTACCCCACTAACGTCGCTGCCAGTGTGGCCGCTGCTTGCGGGGCAGATAATCCAAACATTAATTTCACTTCATCAGAGGAATAGTGATACATTTTCCCACTCATCCAAGCGGCTAAAAACTTTCCACCGTTAACAAACAGCACGATCAATATCGCTAATACCCATGCTGACGGATCATTCAAAAGTACACCAATATCCATCAACATACCAACTGACAATAAGAAAAACGGAATAAAGATCGCGTTTCCGACAAACTTAATCCGATTCATTAGCGGTCCATGCTCAAGAATATAACGGTTCAATGCAAGCCCAGCTAAAAACGCGCCAATAATCGGCTCCAATCCCGCGATGGTTGCAAAATACGCGGTAACAAATAAAACCGTCATTACAAAAATAAAATCAATCGAACCTTCATTACTCATCGTCCTAAAAAACGTTTTCGCCATCCGCGGAATGAGCAATAATACAAGAGTCACGTAAACTGCCAAAGAAACAACAAGTGTCATCCAAAAAGAAAACGATAACTCTCCTTGTGTAGACCCAGCAACAACAGCTAAGATCAACAACGCTAGCGTATCAGTCATAATCGTTCCCCCGACTGTCGTCGTGACTGCCTTATTTTTCGCAAGTCCAAGACGACTTGCAATCGGATAAGCTAGCAATGTATGTGAGCCTAATAACGAACCTAATAAAATCGCACCTGCGAGTGTATAGTTCAACCAAAGACCAAGTAGTGTCCCAAGTATAAAAGGTATTGAAAACGAAATTAACCCAAAGGAAATACTCCGATTACGATATTTTTTAAAACCATCTAAATCAATTTCTAACCCTGCAATAAAAATAATATACAGTAAGCCTACGGTTCCTAATAAAATAATCGTTGGGTCACGATCTAACACACCAAGACCATTGGGTCCAACAATCACACCAGCAAAAATCAAGCCAATGATTCCTGGTATTTTCAAGCGATTCATAAGCAGCGGTGCGAGCAAAAAAATCGCCATCGCCATCGCAAATATTAAAACTGGATCTGTTACAGGTTGATTTAACAATGGATGTAGTATCTCCTTTCACGTACAAATAAACATTCCTTATTTATTCTACCATGGATTCACATGTTTCATTAAAGAAGGTGCCCCCTCAACAAAATGGAGAGCACCTTCTCATTTTAGAATGACATGTTAGGTTGAAAGCATTTGCCGCAACTTATCGACATGTTCTTGGCTACCACTAACAATAATTCGATCTCCTGTTTTTATAACTGTATCTCCATGTGGAATCAGTGACTCATTTTCGCGAAAGATCCGTACAAATACCGTATCACCTAAATACGGAAATTCACGTAACAACAGGTCGCTGTAGTGAGAATTCTTAACATCAATCTCATGTAAGCCAGTTTCTCTTTTCGTTAATAATTCTACGACACTTGGAGATTCAACGAGCGCTCGCAACACCGCTTGATTTGAAAAGAACACAGAAAAGACATTAATCCCTCTCTCACGTAGTTCATTTTCAAGCTCTGGTCTTTCAATTCTTGCGATCACCCGTGGGACACCATAATCGCTTGCAAACATTGCAATCTCATAATTTCTTTCTTGATCGCCTGTTGCGACGATCAAAATATCGGCTGAAAAGACGTCCCTTTCTTTCAAAATCTCAATTTCAAATTCTTCAATTTCTTCAATTGCAAAAATCGTTGACTCTTCAAGTTCATTAATTTTTTGTTGTTTTGTATGAAATAAACGCGACTGATAACGATTTTGATCTAATTCAACCGACAAAGGCAATGTTAGTTGATTCGCCCCTACAATCGCAAGTTTTTCACGTTTCTGTTCCGTTGCTTGTTTTGGAAAAACCTTCTTAAAGACGACTGGTGTAACGAGACACGAGATAACCGCAACAAGGATTAGCGCTGAAGACAGCTGTGAATCGATAATTCCGATACTCTCCCCTACGGTTGCCGCAGCAATTACTAGTGATAGCGTTGACGTTAGTAAAAAGCCTGCACCTATGACCGTTTTCCAATCGTACCAGCGCTTTAATACGAGCGCAGGTACAACCTTTGAAATGAGCAAGGCAATAAACAACAACGGGATTAACAACATGACACTACGATCATCAAACAATTGCCAAATATCAAGGTCAACTCCGACCATAACGAAGAAAATCGGAATTAAAAATCCATAGCCAAAGGAGTCCAACTTCCTTACTAACTCTGGGTTTGGTGACAATAACGAAACGAGAACACCTGCTAAAAAGGCACCTAATATATTTTTCGCCCCAACCGTTTCAGACAAGGCAACCAACAAAATAATTAACATAAAAATCGCACGCGTATCGATTTGAATGGTTCCTTTTTTCATTGCCTCTAAATATGACTGGCGACTGAACTTTTTCCCGATCAGGTAAAGCAGAACACCGACGGCAAATAAGAGCAACAACAACCACATGTTTCCTTCATCTGGTGAATAAATGGATACGAAAACGGCTAATAGTATCATGGTTACTAAATCCGCAATGATCGCAACTAATAGGATCGTTTGACCAACAGTTGTCTTCATTAAATTTTCTTCCTTTAATGTCGGAACAACAACACCTAAGGAAATCGTTGAAATGATTAATGTCATCAGGAATGCATTATCGACAAACCCCATCACCACAAAAGCAAGTGAAAGAAGGTACGATAACCCAAAAACAAACACAAAAATGAGCGATGCAAGCATAAATGCATTTGGCTCTTTCTTTCCATTTTTAAGAATTCGTGCTTTTTGCTTACTAGCAAATGCGGAAAAATCAATTTCTAATCCGCTTAAAAACATTAAAAAGATAAACCCAAGCAAAGATAAAGTCTCAAGCCACATATCCTGTGAAACAAGATTGAACCCACTTTTTCCAATAATAATTCCTGCAATGATCTCAGCTACAACAACAGGAATTACATTAAGTCTAAACTTGTGTAAAAGAACTGGTATTAAAAAAGCGGTAATCACGACAATGAATAGTGAAATCACCGACGCTTCTGCCTCCATAACTGCTCCCCCTTACTTCCCATTAAACTTCTAATTATCTCTATCAATGACCGAAAGTTATATCTTAAAGAATGATATTTTCATTGTCAACGAATTACGAACTTATCGTTCAAAACATAAAAGGCAGAATATTCAAACACCTTATATTAGAGGGTTGTTTACGTTCGTACGAATGAGATTTCATATGTTAACCTATGTTTACAACAGCCAGAATATTATTTTATCATCAGACATAGATGAAACATTTTAGAACAAGATAAGATCATAGTAACAACGTTAACATTGGAGGTGCTAATCGTGGCATATGACGTAATTGGTGACATTCATGGTTGCTATGATGAATTCGTTTCACTTACTAAAAAACTGGGATATAACTGGGAGGAAGAGGTTCCCGTGCATCCTGGCAACCGAAAGCTTGTGTTTGTCGGTGACCTTACCGATCGTGGCCCTCAATCGGTTAAAACAATGGAAACTGTTATTGCTTTAGTAAAAAAAGGGCTCGCCTATTACGTGCCAGGAAATCATTGTGATAAATTATATCGTTATTTTCTCGGGCGTAATGTCCAAATCACACACGGGCTAGAGACGACAGTCGCTGAATTAGAAGCACTTGATAAAAAAAGTTATGCTAAAATCAGTGATGAGTTTCGTCAATTGGTGGAGGACGCCCCACTTTACTTAGAGCTAGATGATGGTCAATTAATTGTCGCTCACGCTGGAATTCGCGGGGATTACATCGGCCGTCACGATAAAAAAGTGAAGACCTTTGTTCTCTATGGTGATATAACTGGTGAAAAAAATGAAGATGGGACACCGGTACGTCGTGATTGGGCCAAGCATTATAAAAACGATGCTTGGATTATCTACGGTCACACACCTGTAAAGATCCCACGTAAGATCAATTATACCATCAATATCGATACCGGATGTGTCTTTGGCGGTCAGTTAACCGCATGCAGGTACCCAGAAATAGAGACCGTATCGGTGGATTCATCCCTACCACTAGTTGAAGAAAAGTTTCGCTCCTTTGATAAGTGACTTTAGTTGAAAGTTGTCAACGTTATCGTTACGATGAAAGAAAACGAGCTCCGGAACATGTGTTAGTAGGTGGATGAAAAATGAAGAAGAAACTTTCTTTATTCTATTTTTTAGTGATAGCAGTTGTTCTATTTGGGTGTGGACCTGAAGCAAATATCGTCGTCAACGAAGAAAAAACACGACTCTTTGTAGATGAGGATCGAAATATTATGGCTTTTTATGTAACTGTAACTAATGAAAATTATTTACCCTCCGATATACTCTTTGCTAAATTCAACATCATACATGAAGGGTTAGTTCAAGAGATAAATCGAGAGACCGTTTATTTCACAAGTGACGAAACGAATTTACAACCATTTGAGATTGCTGGTAACGACAGTTATTTCTTTGGAGAATCATTTGAGTATCATGGAGCCATTCCTCATGAAGACTTAGAAGATGCTGTCGAGGTTGTGATCTTTAATGGGGCTGATGAAGTCGTAAGTCAATTTCCAATCTCTATTGCGGAGCCTGGCCATTTATAGCGACCCAGCATCTCAATTGTAATCACCAGCTAGCCGTAGGAGCGATGTCACATTGACATCGCTCCTACGGCTAGATCTACTTCTCTCTTATTCCATTCATTATTTGTTCGAGTTAAATATCCTTCAAAAAACCTATTCTCGTAAGTTCTTCTAAATGATTTTGGGATAATTTTTCGAGGATTTCTTCACCTTCTGCTGTTAATTCAACTAGTACACTGCGTCCATCTTCAGGATTTTTTCTTCGTGCAACAAGTCCAAGTTGACCGCAACGATCAATCAATCCCACGCAAGCATGGTGGGTAATAAACAAACGTTCACTCAGCTCACGTGGGGTCACATACTCTCGTTTAGGGAACCCCTTAATCGCCAAAAGGAGTTGATGTTGTTGCGGTGTAATTCCAAAGCTTTTAGCTTGTGAATCACTAAAATGAAGAAATTTTTTTAGTTGATATCTAAATTCTGCTAACGTCTCATAGACGTCCTTAGATAAGTCTGTCTTCATAACCATCCCCCTCTTCCCTATTGCTATTTATATCTCAACACGATATAATGGTAATTAAAACCAACGAATGACAAACAATCCTCCCGCATATATATCGTATCAAGACATATATCTTGATGAAAGGAGTGTATAAAATGGGGTTTCTTGAATGGCTTTCTCCAACCTCAATATCAGGTGTCATCATTTTTCTATTGGGCTCGATATTAACCGTTTATTTAAACGTGAAGGTCTATCGTTTTGATAAGGAAACACCTTTACAAACAAATGAAGATAGCGATATCGACCTGCAACGCTAATGACGATAACCGTTACAAGACATCATTCATCCTTGAAGAGACCAGATCAAGCCTCACTGAGCAGTGCCTCAAGATCAGCAGGCAATGGTGCCGTAAACGTCAGTGTCTCCTCCTGAAACGGGTGATAAAATGTTAATTGATGACTATGCAGCGCTTGTCTTCTAATTTGCTCACGCCCCCCTCCATATAAATCATCACCACATAACGGATGACCAATCGAAGAAAAATGAACACGAATTTGGTGTGTTCGTCCAGTCTCAAGCTTCACACGAACAACGGTAGCCACTTGTAAACGTCTAATCACACTGTAATGAGTAATCGCTGGTTGCCCATCACTCCTTACCTCACGTTCAATGATGCTATTGTCCTTTCTACCAATAGGATCATTGATTGTTCCTATCTCATCTCGAACCTGGCCATGAACGACCGCCAAATAGCGTCTCGATAACATTTGTTTTTTTCGTTGCCGTGATAGCAAATCATGGGCATAGCGATGCTTTGCTATCATCACTAGCCCACTCGTATCTTTATCGAGACGGTTCACGGCATGGAAAGTACTCGTCACACCGATATTGTTATAATACTGCAGCACACCATTGGCAAGTGAATAATGTGGCTGTTCTCGTGAAGGAATTGTTGTTAGATTCGCTTGCTTATTGATCAATAAAAAATGGTCGTCCTCATAGATGATATCAAGTGGAATTCGAGTGGCTACCATCGTTTCACTTCGTTGTTCTGGTGGAAAGATAACTGTAATTTGATCACCTGTGACTAATAGTTTACGAACAGTAGCTTCTTTTCCATTGACATATAACGCACCGCCTGAAAATTTAATTTCTGCTAACGCTTTTTTTGAAAGCTCCTGTTCAGTACGTAAATATTCGCGCAGCAACACGCCATTATATCGCTCTGAGACTTGCCAAGTTATTTTAATGCCGCTCATGTCTATGTTCGTTCCTTTCAGATACGTTTAATCACCGACAAATGATTCTTTCACCCGCTTCCAGAATGGAAATGGACGGAACCGCGCAAAACGAATCTTTTCATCTGCCACTCGACATTGAATGGATTTAACTTTTTTATGTACAAGCGAATAATGATCAATCGTAATTTGGAGATCAACATCATTTAACGGCTTTAACAAGCATGTATGATGTTGCGGTAAGACAAGCGGTGAACCGACCGTGCGGTACACCCGATTATTGATTGATGCCATTTCCGCAATCTGTAAGGTCGCAAGCGACGGATGTAAGATTGCACCACCCAATGCTTTATTATAAGCTGTACTTCCGGAAGGAGTTGAAACACATAAGCCATCTCCACGAAATGTCTCAAATAACTCTCCTTTGATGGATACGTTCGAAACTAATGAACCTTCAACACTTTTAACTGTGCATTCATTTAAAGCCAAATATCGCTCCGACTTTTCATCACCAAAATGTCGGATCACAACTTCAAGAAGAGGATATTCAACAACTTGAAATGGTGTTTTTGCAATATGTATGATTAGTTTTTCAACCTCTTCTGGCATCCAATCGGCATAAAAACCTAAATGCCCCGTATGAATGCCCACAAAGCAGGTCGCATCGAGACGGTGAGCGTAATCATGAAAGGCTTGTAATAACGTCCCATCACCACCAACGGTAACGACAATATCAGGTTCATCCTCATCAAAGATTAATCCAAACTCATTAAGATAATTTTTTATTTTTTGCTGTAACGCATTTGATGTCTCGTCTCCTCTAGACGTAACCGCATAATGCATGTATCATCATCCCATCTTTATCATTCATTCCATTATCACTTCGTTCTTGACTTATGTTTTCCCTTGTTCTTCCTGCTTACGAATAATAATTCGCTGTGCTTCCTTTACTTCATCACGAATTTGTGACATCTCTTCATCTAATTTAAACGCAGCTTCAGCCGCTCGTTGCAAGCGATCCTTCACATCTTCTGGAATTTCCCCGCTATATTTATAATTAAGCGAATGCTCTATTGTTGCCCAAAAATTCATCGCTAATGTCCGGACTTGCAGTTCAACGAGAATTTTCTTTTCACCAACAATCGTCTGAACGGGATACCATAGTACAAGATGGTACGATCGATAGCCGCTTGGCTTTTTATCCATAATATAATCGCGCTCTTCGATGATCTCAAAGTCACTGCGCGATCGTATAAGTTGGACGATTGTTTCAATATCTTCAACAAATTGACAGACAATTCGAACGCCTGCTAAATCTTGCATTTCATCTTGCAGACAATCGAGGGGAATGTTCTTTCTCTTTGCTTTATCGAGAATACTTGAAATCGGTTTAACCCGTCCCGTTACAAATTCAATGGGTGTGTGCTTAGAAGACATTTGGTACTGCTCACGGATGCCTTTTAATTTAATTTTCAATTCCTCAACCGCTTGTTTATACGGGGCTAAAAACACATCCCAATTACTCATTTGAACCACCACCGCATTCATTAATCATCAGTACAACCTTGTTTATATATAAATGGCTATTACTTTTGTTTACAAGAGCCCTCGTCACTAGTTATCGTATGTATCCACCTTGCAAAAAATTAGTAACAAAACTCTCGCTAGTTTATGTATATTGAGAAGATTTATTTTAAGAATTGCTCCTCAACACTAGCAACCATCTCTTCGCCATAATTGCTGTTCCCCTCAATATTTTCAATCAGATAATCAAGCTCTTGCAAAAAAGTTGTCAACTCTAATGACTTCTCGTCTGTCCCCATAAGCACTACGGTAGCTTCGTTTTGACGTGCTAATTGAAGTTCTGACCATATCTCTTTTGGTAGACTTAAGTAAACGAATTGGTTATCTTGCTCTAACAGATAAATGAATGCTAGCTGGTCTGAATCTGCAAGCATCTGCTCACCCGCCTGCATATCTGCTAATGGCACCTGTGCCTCAAGCTTTAATGTAGTAGCAACTGTTTCTGCTTTTTTAACCTCTATCTTTTTCATTGTAATGACCTCCTCATAAATCAATACTATCTATTTCTTCCATTAGTTTACCACAAAATCGGATCATGAAAGAACTAAAAAACAAGCAATGAATTGAGTGCGTCCCTATCCTATGACATAATAAAGAAAAGCAATTGACGCTTAGAAGCGGTCAATTGTAGAATCATCTTGTTTGTTCATTTTAACTACAGTTACCTGTTACACTTAATTAAAGGAGTGCACTTGATGAGCCAAGAAATTGAAATTGAAGTTAAAAATTTGATAACCACAACAGAATTTAATCGCATCGTTACTGCATTACAATTAAAATCCTCTGATTTCAAACAACAAATCAACCACTACTTTGATACAGCTGATTTTTCATTAAAGCGACACCAAGCAGCTCTACGAATCCGCGAAAAGCACGGTCAGGCCATACTCACACTAAAACAACCCCACTCCGTCGGCTTATTAGAAACACATCAACAACTCGAACACAGTGAGGCGATCCATGCGATTGAAACCGGACAATTGCCTGATGGAGAAGTCGTCAAACAAATCAACGATTCCTTCCCTATCAATCTAAATGATTTATCCTGTCTCGGTACATTGACGACTGATCGAGCAGAGCTTCCATACGCAGATGGTCTCCTCGTCATTGATAAAAGTACATACCTGTGTATTACTGACTATGAAATTGAATATGAGGGAAAAGATGAACAAGTAGCCAAGCAGACATTCAGCACGTTTTTAAGTGAGCAGCAAATTCCCCTTCGAAAAACAGATAATAAAATTGCTCGTTTTTTTAAGGAAAAGAAAAATCAGGAAAAAGATGCAAACATTGAATAAGTACACACTTTTTGAAATTGTATCGTTATCAAAGCTTTGCTATAGTAAAAGAAGTATAGTAAAGAGGTGACGACCATGAATGTGACACTGTTTCAGCAACTCGCTGAAGTACAAGCATTACGTAATTTTCGTTCATCAACACCAAGCTCACCATCAACCTTTCAATCGATGTTTTCGACGATGTTGAATCAAACAGGACAGCCCCCGACTATCCATGGGCATGCTCTCATGCAGCCTCTACATGGAAAAGCGAACACGACCGCACACCCAACGTTAGCTACTGAGACGATGAAACAGCCGTTAACAGATTTGAAGGCAACTCTTGATAGTAGAGCCGAAAAGTTTCAACCGCTCATTAAATCAGCAGCTAAGAAGCATGGAGTTGATCCAAACTTAATTTATGCAGTCATTAAGCAGGAATCAAACTTTAACCCAAATGCCAAAAGCCATGCCGGTGCAAGCGGACTGATGCAATTAATGCCCGCGACAGCTCGTAGTTTAAATGTCGGAAACATCTTTGATCCTCAGCAAAACATTGATGGTGGCACGAAGTATTTACGACAAATGCTCGACCGCTATGATGGAGATATCAAGCTTGCCTTAGCAGCTTATAACGCAGGCCCCGGAAATGTTGATAAATTTGGTGGCATCCCACCATTTAAAGAAACGCAACATTATGTTCCTACTGTCTATCAAACGTACATGAGTATCTAGACAGCGGCATAAACTCTGGTAATATTAAATCCCGTCACATCATTTTTTTGTTCATACAAGTTGTCCTAAAAGGAACCACGTCCCTTTTTCGACAACTTTTTTCATGCAAACAGATTATTTGCTGTTATATAAAACGCTTGCTAAAATGAATGTAAATGAACTAAAGGAGCTTTTAGTATGAATTCACATGAACAAACACCATATGACCTAGTTGGTGGAAATCAAACCATCGAAAAGCTTGTCGATGCTTTTTATCATAGAGTAAGTCACCATCCGGATCTTGCACCAATATTTCCTGATGACCTAACAGAAACAGCACGCAAACAAAAGCAATTTTTAACTCAATTTTTAGGTGGTCCAACGTTATATTCTGATGAGCATGGCCACCCAATGCTCCGGGCCAGACATATGCCATTTAAGATCACGCCTACTCGTGCCACAGCCTGGTTAAACTGTATGAAGGAAGCTATGGATGAAGTGGAATTACATGGACCACTGCGTGACCAAATCTTTAGTCGCTTAACCTTTACTGCCCACCATATGGTTAATCATCCTGATGATTCTGAATAGAAAGGGGAATGACCATGGCATCTAATGAAAAAACGTCGAATTGCGACAATCAACTAGGGTTTTGTGGTCCAGGTCTTCAATCATCAGAAACGCACCAAGACACGCGTAGCAAAAAACCGCTTGAAATTTACACATTTATTGATCCGCTTTGTCCAGAATGCTGGGCAATTGAACCGATGGTAAAAAAGTTACAAGTTGAATACGGAGATTATGTAACCATCAAATATTTTGTTAGCAGTAACCTTGAAACGTGGAATTTATGTCAGTCAAAAGCGAAAGGCTCAGCCAAGAATAAGAGCCTTGCTGAAATCTGGGAGCGAACAGCTAGCCGCACTGGGATGTCTTGCGATGGCGACCTTTGGCATGAAGACCCCATTTCTACGCCTTATATTGCATCGGTCGCAATTAAGGCAGCTGAAATGCAAGGAAAACAAGCAGGAACAAGGTTCTTACGTAAATTAAGAGAGTCTTTATTTCTAGACAAGAAAAATATTACAAAACAGTCCGTGTTAGTGGATTGTGCCAAGCAAGTCGGCTTAGATGTGCAAGAGTTCAATCGAGACCTACATTCTCAAGGCGCAATAAAAGCACTTCAATGCGACTTAAAAACAACAAAGGAAATGGAAGTTGATTACGTACCCACATTTGTTTTCTTTAACGATTGTGTTGAAGATGCTGGTCTGAAAGTAACTGGCTTTTATCCATTTGATATTTATACCCAAGTGATCCATGAAGTTCTTGGATTTGCTCCACCACGAGCTACTAAGCCTTCAATTGAACATTTTATGCAGCAAAACAAATTTGTTGCAACGATTGAAGTTGCTGTTGTTTATGATATCAGTATTCAGGAGGCCGAACGTAAACTTAAAGAATTAGTTCTCAAACAAAAAGTTGAACTTGTCCCTGTAAAATATGGAACATTTTGGCGTTATGTAAGCTAAGGTCTCTATTTTAAACAGCCATCACTTGAATACGACTAAAAGAGATTGGAGCTCAATTCCAATCTCTTTCCTATACACAAACACAAAACACGAAATTAGCCTCACGTAAGGATGCATATGTTTAAAAGCAACACCATCAGTTAACAGCTAACATACATCCGATTTAACTGTTTTTATATGCATTCGTCGTAGCTTGTGTCTGTTGGACTTTTTGTTGTGCCTGTTGAACATCCATTTCTTCTTGTTTCAATTGTTGCTGTGCTTGTTGTAGCTCTTGTTGTTCCGCTTCAACCTGTTGCTGAGCATTAAGCAATTGTTGTTGCTCTGCTTGCAATTGCTGCTGTGCCTGTTGAACTTTTTGCTGAGCTTGCTGTAACTCTTGCTGTTGTTTTGGAGTTGAGGCTTGAATATTTTTTAACTGTTGCTCTACCTGTTCAATCGCTTGTTGTGCTTGTTGCATTTGCTGTTGATTGACAGTCGTTTGCTGAACGGCTTGTTGTGCTTGTTGTACAGATTGAGTGGCTTGCTGTAATAGCGATTGTTGGTCTTGTTGTGTCATATATATCCCTCCAATAATCATATTTAGGTACGACCTACCCAATCATTATCGTGCTCATTATGATTCTTTCTATGCTATCACTCGATGGTCCGAAGCTAAGAAGAACGATCTTTTGTTAATTCAGACCATATTATTCCCCCCCTTAGAGAGACCCCGAAAAAAATTCAAACAACCATTGACTCCCACCCATTCGTTATTGTCGAACTAGTCTTAATAAACAATCACGTTCATATACTAAACACGAGTAAGCGTCTGGGGGTGATACAGATCTATAAGTTACTTACGATCATCGGTATCATTTTTACAATCATCAGTTTTTGGATTTTTGTTTTGAGTTTAATGCACTTCTTTCCCATTCTATTAGGAGGACCGATATTATTTGCATCCATTCTATTTACAGTGTTTGTCTTTAACGAACGTCATCGCTTCCGCGGCTTCGGGTGACCAGAATGCCCTTCAACTTTGTTACTGACCGCTGCCCCTATCCTTTCCATTCTTTGATCGCAATTGCTTACAAAAAAGATCCACCTGCACGATGACGTGCAAATGGATCTTTTATTCTTTCTATTCATCTAACAGCTGTTCCATTTCATTTAATGTTTCCTCAAATACCGATAATGCTTGTTTGATTGGATCTTTCGTCGTCATATCAACGCCAGCCTTCTTTAAGACCTCAATTGGATAATCTGAGTTTCCTGCCTTCAAAAAGTCGATATAACGTTCCACCGCTGGCTGCCCTTCTTCGAGGATTTGCTTAGACAACGCTGTCGCTGCACTGTAACCAGTCGCATATTGGTAGACATAAAAATTATAATAAAAATGCGGGATACGGGCCCATTCTAATCCAATTTCGTCATCGATCGTTAATTCATCACCGAAATATTTCACATTCAAATCATAATACGTTTTCGTTAACAACTCAGGTGTTAGTGCTTCTCCAGATGCTGCTTTTTCATGAATTAACTGTTCAAATTCAGCAAACATCGTCTGACGGAAGACCGTGCCACGGAATCCCTCTAAAAAGTGATTTAGTAAATAAAGCTTCTTTTGTTTGTCATCTGTCACTTTTAAAAGGTAGTCATTCAGTAACGATTCATTTAATGTTGATGCCACTTCAGCAACAAAAATCGTGTAGTCTGCATACGGGAATGGCTGTGTTTCTCTCGTATAATAACTATGAACCGAATGTCCTAATTCATGGGCTAACGTAAATAAGTTATTCACATTGTCTTGCCAGTTTAACAAGATATATGGCATCGTTCCATAGGTCCCTGATGAATAAGCACCGCTACGTTTACCAACATTCTCCTCGACATCAATCCAGCGCTTTTCATAGCCTTCTTTAATAATATTGACATACTCATCACCAAGCGGTGCAACACCTTTTAATACTAAGTCTTTTGCTTCCTCATAACTGACCTCCATCTTCACATCCTTCACAAGTGGTGTGTAAAGATCATACATATGAAGCTTATCAACACCTAACACCTTTTTTCGTAGTGCAACATACCGGTGTAGTAAATGAAGGTGATCATTGATCGTTTCAACAAGCTGATCATAGACAACTTCAGGAATATTATTACTGCTTAATGCAGCTTGACGTGCTGACTCATACTTTCTAACATTGGCATAAAATAAATCACGCTTCACCTGGCCACCGATTGTACTGGCAAACGTATTTTGAAACTTACCATACGTATCATAGACAGCCTGAAAAGCATCTTTTCTGACACGGCGATCATCACTTTCTAAAAAGCGAATCAAACGTCCGTGAGTCACTTCCGCTTCCTCCCCATCCTCATCTTTAATGGATGGGAATTTCATATCGGCATTATTTAGCATCCCAAACGTATTGCTCGGACTTGACATCACTTCACTGGCTTGTGCTAATATTGCTTCTTCTTGTTCACTCAAAATGTGCGGACGTTGCTTACTTAGCTCATCAAGAGCGTGTTCATATAATTTCAACTCTTCTTTTTCTTGTAAGAACGCTTTAATTTTCTCTTCAGGAATCGCCAAAAGTTCTGGCGTGATAAACGATGAGGCCTGTGCGGCTTGAGCCGCTAAACTAGCTGCACGATCATTTAAACCTTGATAAAATGAATTTGTTGTATCTTGATCATAGCGCATATGCGCATATGTATAAAGCTTACCAAGGCGTTTTGAAATCTCATCTTGATACGTTAATGCCTCATAGAGCACATCTGCACTTTCAGATAGTTTTCCTTTGTACTTTGTTACGCTCTGTAGCATCGCTTTAACGTCTGTAAATTCAGACTCCCACTTCTCATCCGTTTCAAAAATGGCCTCTAGATCCCACGTTTTCTCAACTGGAATTTCATTTCGTTTCGGGAGTTTTTTTTTCGCTTCTTGTGTCATCTAACACACACCTCCAGGATTTCTCTCACATCATATGTTGTAATTGTTCATACTATTTCTCTTTATAATAAAATTCGAGAAAAACGATCCTATTCCTTTATGTTTTCCATCTTTTATTTAGCAAATGTATGGGAGATTAGTTGTAAGCATGCCAGGTCGACATTAATTGCTCATCTTTTTTTAATGCATGTGGCAACGTAAGGGGGATTGTTATTTCTTTATTTTTAACATAGACTTGCTGATCTACATGAGAGAGCAGTTCTATTTTTATTAACCAATCGAGATAAGCTAGCAAGGCAGCTGAATAATGACCATTAACCTGAGGGAAAACTCTTTGTTTTAACTGTTGATTCGTAAGCATCGGCTTAAAAGCGTTAGAAAGAAGACGAAAATGAAAAGGTTTACCTATGGGCTGATGCTGTAAAAACTCAAATAAGATCCAGCTTTGCCAAAGATATGTGGGGGTTTCAATCAAATAATGAAAATCTGTCGGCCATCCGGCCTCAGGTGGGTAGAGATTCGGAGAAATGTGTTGATTAAGAAACATCTGTTTAATAGAATACGGAATTCGTAAATGATTACGCGGGTGTTGGTAACGCCAATGTTTTTTTATTGATAACCAAGATGGGTTCACCGTTGAGGATCGCTGAGGAGGAATAGCTGGCCCTTGAAGTACTTGTTGGAACGTTAGGCTAGGTAGTGAATGGACCCGTAAGTGCCCTGTCGCTTTTGTAATCGAATAAGGAGTTAATTGCGAGAGGATAACGAAGGCTTTATCAAGAGGTGAGAAATAAGTAAGAAAAGGTGAATCTGAGTGTTGATAGTTCCTAGCTGTCAGCCACTCAAATCGGCTGAAAGAAAAGGTCGATCGTCCTTGCCTTTTTAACCGTTTACCGGCAAGAATCCAGATTGGAGTAATCCCGGCATTAAGATAACCAAACGTTCTTTTCCTCAATTGTTCCTCACTGAGCGAGGAAGCTTGATATTCAATCGCATAAAACTGTTCCTCATGTTTCACGAGTAAATCCGGGCGTTGATTCAAACGTTTCAAGTAAGGTTCTAAATAAATACGTAACCCCTGAGCTGCTAACCATTGAAAGAGCAACACTTTGCCTCGAATATGATCGGCCGACTCTGGTTCGATATCAACTTGACATGCACGCTCTTTTTTATGAGCAAAATGCCATTTCCTTATGGGGCCTAAACGTAATTGAACCGGCCCCTGACAAACAGGACATATAAACAATTGTTCTTGCCTTAACCGCTGTAACTCACATTTTTGCCAACGGCTAACTAAAGAAATTCTCAGACCGAGCGACGTTTGTGCTACGAGCATGACACCCTCTCCTTTACTTAGAGTTGATGTATTATTCGCCCTTGCCGCACAATAATCCTTTTTGTTTACGAATTTTCATATAAAATTCGTAAACAAAAAGCCGATTTCATTGAAATCGGCTTTTATATCACATTTCCGCAAAGTTTTCACGGAGAACATCCAAAGCATTTTCCGCAATGATACTCTTACCATATTCTTCAATCCGATAAATCGTAATATCTGACTCCTGGCCAAACTCTAAGATTTGACTTAACATGTTGTCTTGTTCATCCTCTGTATAGTCATCTTCAAAGACAACATAGAGATAATACTTCCCTTCAAAATGGTAAAGCTTATTGACAAAGTCACGACTTGTAAAACTATGACTTAACGAGATTAGGTGCTCAAAATCTTCAAAACCAATGACCAATTCAAGTCTCTCATCTTCTTTAGTATGAGCCGACTTCGATTTTGAATGAGAAAACTGTTCGTCTAACATATCAACAATGTTTTGATCGACAGGTAAATCCGTCTCTTTTTCATTACCAAATGGAATTTCTAATTTTACATTACCATCAGAAATTTGTCCTCGTGTCACAATGATCTCTAATCCCTTATCAAGGGCTTGCACTTGGATCCACAGTGGTCCTTCAATTTCGAAGTTTTCATCCTGATCTGTGGCTTCACTCATCATCTCAAAAAACAGTTCTTCACCGCGTTCGCGATTGTACCAGATTTCGTTACGATCGAATCCTCTTTCTTCGATATCTTTATATGTGATATAAAACTTTAATGTCGTTTCATTAACTCTTTCTATTTCCATAGTCCTCTCTCCCTCCAATAAAATCTTAAGCTTGGTGAAAGGAATATACACTTTCCCAAATTTACATTCCTCATTCAGTGGTTTGCCCTCCTAATCATCTTGCACCGAAAATGACTAGTCCGCTTTTGGTTCTACTATTTTCAACTATATATATCTTTATACTGCTATTTTATGATAAATCGACTTAGAATGGAAATTAAAACGCGGACAATTCGCTTATTTTTTTTAAAACATCTTTCCATTTTATCCATTATTTTTTTGTTCTGTTACCTACTCCCTTATCGTACATATATAGAGACAAGGCCCTCATTCAGTATATGTTAGCTTCAATATTAAATATTAATTTTCCTATATTAACTTCATATTGTCAATGATATAGACATGCTATGTCAAGAGTTTCACCAAAATAGACAAACGAAATGCTACATAAGGAGGAACATAATGTTACATGATTGATTTGGAATTTATTCTTGCCTTCCTAACCATTGTCGGAATAGATATCATTCTCGGTGGTGACAATGCGATCGTTGTTGCTTTAGCTTGTCGCAAACTGCCACAACATCAGCGAAATAAAGCAATTGTTATCGGAATCTCACTAGCTTTAATCATTCGAATCTTATTAACATTAATCGCTGTTCAACTCTTACAAATTCCATTCTTACTTGCGATCGGTGGAGCCCTACTTATCTTCATCGCCTATCACTTACTAACAGACAAAGAAGACAGTCATGATGTTGAAGGTGGAACAACCTTATGGTCAGCCATTAAAGCCATACTCATCGCTGATTTCATTATGGGCTTCGATAATGTGATAGCCGTAGCAGGTGCAGCACATGGAAATATGATTCTCGTTATTCTTGGACTCCTTATTTCTGTACCAATCATTATTTGGGGAAGTAAGTTGATTCTCGTTTTGTTTGAACACTTTCCGTTTATTATTTACATTGGCGCTGGAATTCTAGCATTTACAGCCGCTCGGATGATTTCCCATGAAGAAATGCTCGCTCCATTGTTTGCAAGCCATCCGCTATTACTATATAGCTTTCAAGCGATCGTTGTCTGCGGTGTTTTACTTGCTGGATGGCTATCAAATCAACAGTCGAAAAACCTAACAGCTTAACATACCACTCGCACTAGTTTTGGCTCAAAAGAATCGTTTTTCACTAGCAAACAGTTAATTGAGAATGTCCGTTAGGTAAACGACACTTTATCAAACGGGCATTCTTATGAAAAAAGAGGGCGGGTCAAAACTAGTTGAACTATAAAAAACAACCTTTTGTCCCAGCCTCTATGAAAAAAACTTCTACAAAGATAATTGTAGAAGTTTTTATATTAATTCACTAAGCGCTGTGCTTCTTGTAAATGGAACGTGCGCACTTTTCGTGGTAAAAAGCGGCGAATCTCCGCTTCATTATACCCAACCTGAATACGCTTTTCATCAAAAATAATTGGTCTACGCAATAAACCAGGATTTTCGCTCATTAATTTAAATAAGCTTTGTAATGACATGGATTCAAGTTCAACATCTAAATCTTGAAACACCTTCGAACGTGTAGAAATAATCTCGTCCGTACCGTCTTCAGTCATACGGACAACTTCCTTCACTTCTTCAATCGAAAGCGGTGAAGCAAAAATGTTTCTTTCTTGAAACGGAATCTCATGCTCTTCTAGCCAAGCTTTAGCTTTACGGCATGACGTACAGCTTGGTGAAGTTAGTAGGGTTACCATCTAATTGGACAACTCCCTTCAAAGTCGTAAATTTATTTGCGAACTACATTCATTTTCACTTTACATTTAACATTATACAATAATTATTCTAAATTGAATAGATGATTTTAGAAAATAAATGTACTCAACCATTTTTAAAGAGCCATTAAATGACCTCCGTAATTCTTTACCACATGAGATATAAAAATAAACATCAAGATGCAGATGATTTTGATTGAGTGATAGGACCTCGCCTTGGGTAGGATTTCCAACCTTTCACATTCTTTTTTAGCAACTCCTTCAATAACTCACGTTTCTTTTTCCGCTTCTTTTCATTATTTTTCATTACCTTGACTCCCGGTGTGCCGTTCGTTTGTATCAAACGTTAGCACATCATCAACATCACCGTAGGACTCCCCATAAAGCTGTTTATCTTTGTACGTATGGATCGTTTCATATGTCTTCTTCATTTTTTCATAAATACTTTCTTCCGACTCATTTTCAGGTGACCAATACAAAATTTCTAATTCATTAATTTCATTTGTCGCCAATGAACGCCGTCGGTAACCGATAGATTCCGCATGGTGGAACCCTTCGCGCGTATAAAACTTCATTCGCTTTTGTGTGTCGGTATCCTCATAATCTAATGGTTCAACCTCTAAAATAATCGGCTTGCCACGCTTTTTCAATTTCTGAAGTAACTTCTTACCAAGGCCTTGTCCTCTGGCATCCTTTGAGACAAACAGGTAGTCAATAAAAATAAAATCATCCATCTCAACATACATCATGACATGGTTTGGACCTTCATCCTTAAAATAAATATCAGATTTTTCTTTTAGTAAAAGCTCCATATGCTGCTTTGACTTCATTTCCTCAATCGGAAAGTACTGGTTCAACTTTTCATACCAATTCATTTATATAAGACCTCCATCGGATGTTCTCCTTCTAGTATATGCGTAAATCAAAATAAGTTAAACAACCGGGAAGAAACCAACTGAAATCCCTTTCAATTTCATCTGACATTCGGTAAAATGAAAAGAGGGGATATCAATATTGTTGGTAAGGAGGTTATCATATGGGGGCTTTCGTTATTGATTTTGCAATCCTTGCAGTTTTAATCATAGTTATTACTGCATTAAATGGCGTAGTGACCAGTGCGATTGGCCGAAAAGTATTTGGTGGTTCAAATGTTCACCGTTTTACAGACCAATCTGCAGCAACCAAAGCAGGTTGGAAAAAGGTGCCAAATAGAAATTGAAGGCTTACATAGCTCACAGGGCTGCGAGACTAGTCATGACTTCTCACGTCCTACATATCTGGGGTGACTGTCATGTCACAGGCCGCCCTGTTTTATCAGAAAAAGGTGCCAAACGGGTATGACCATACCTGTTTGGCACCTTTTGATTTATGGCATATAATTGACCCCTTCAGTATAACGGTTCGACGCATTCCATAATAGAAATTCATCAATTCCATTTTCATTTAAAGCCCGGATTTGCGCTTCAACTTCTGCTTTCCCGTATGGCTTATAGTTACCCGAACCTAACCAACTGGCGGTGAAATCTTGAATCCATGGTCTTGAAATCGGGCGTTCCTCTAACGAGTCCAACACATCATTTTCAACTTTTGCATATGCGGATACAAGTTCGTATGGGTGTAGATCTGGCTTATCAATCCCAAAATAAGATGTCCAATGACTCGGATAGATCATTGATGAAATGACATCGACTTCACTAGAAATCTTTGCAAAGTTCTGACCAATGCCTGGCGCCTCTTGAATTGTCGCTGCATAGCCGAATATATCCACAGAAACATCGACATCATAACCTGAAAGCCGGCCTCTGGCATAAGCAACAAAATCTGCGACTGCACTGACTCTTTTTTGGACATTGTCCTCCTCACCCTCATATTCACCAACCTGATACGTTAACTCTTCATCACGCCGTTCAAACCCTTCAGGAAAACGGACATAATCGAATTGAATTTCCTTAAATCCAAGCTTTGCTGCTTTTTCAGCGATGTCTACATTGTAATCCCATACCTCTTTTAAAAACGGATTGACAAATGCCTCTCCTCTACCATTTTTCCAAACTTCCCCTGTGTTTGTCCTAAATGACAGTTCGGGTTTCTTTTCAGCTAATACACTGTCTTTAAATACTACCACTCGCGCGATTGGATAAATTCCCTTCTCTTCTAGGGTCTTCAGGAGCTGCTCAGGGTCATTAATAAAATTCTTTGCAATATCAACGTATGGCGAATCCGGATCGGGCTTATAGGTTAAGTAACCATCATCATCTTTAATGTCAATGACCATCGCATTCAACTCAGTTGAATCGACCAAATGAAGGAGATCTTCAAAGCGAGAACCACCAGCAGTGTGACCTGTCAGGTAAATTCCACGTACAGAATCTGGATACTCAAAATCTAGACCTGAATCATACACAAAGCGCGGAATTCGATCCGGCAAGGCGAGCGGCTTCCCGTCATTTAATTTCTCCGCATGAAACATAATCGACTGTTCCTCTTGGGCTGCCACAGCTGTAGTCACAACCAGCATCATAAAAAACGCTGATATTACCGCCAGCAACATTCCAAGGTATGGTAACCCTTTTCCACCTGCGCTTGCTCGTTTCCCCTTGACTCTAAATTGTTCACTACGTCTCCACATATCCCTCACGCCTTTACTTTTTAATACATACCTATGCACTAATCCTCATCTTTAACATCAGGATCTTCCGGTAAAGGTTCCATTTGCTCCTCTTTAAGTTCCATTAATTTCTTTTCAATTTGCTCTTTATGCCACTCAAACTGTGCCTTATTTATTAAATATTGTTTGCCATCAAAGACTGCATTAACATTGCCAATTTGAATCTGTTCAAGTAAATATTCTGGATGTACACCTAGATATTCCGCTAATTCTACAATTGTCACATACATAGACATAACCCCCTAGAAAAGTATAACTTGCCTCTCAATAAATACCAATACTAATTGTAAAGTTTTATCGAAAAAATAGTGACTCTGTCGCTTGTTGCCTCTTATCTATGTGAACGAACACAAAATTCCAAGCTTCGGCGTCACTTGTAAACCTTCTTCACCACTGGTTCACCTTTGTTACCATTCTTGGGATGGCTCCCCCTCAATCCTACTTCTTCCACTTCTTACTTCCCGGACCGCCCCTTTTTACTGTGTGCACTCCGCTATTTTTCCTGACAAACCAAAAAAAGCCGCGAGACTTGTGTCCCCGGCCCCTCCTAATTATAATGGCAAAACATAAAATAAGATCATAAAGAAGTGAAAAATACTTCCAGCTAATACAAACAGGTGCCATACCGCATGATGAAATGGAAACTTCCTCCATACGTAAAAAATCGTTCCTACTGTATAACAAAGCCCGCCTGCAAATAATAATGCAACACCAGCTGGAGGTAAGGTTTGAATGATAGGCTTTATTGCAAAAACAGCTAGCCAGCCCATTCCGATATAAAAAAGCGTAGATAAGACGAGGAAACGCTTGACAAAAAAGATCTTAAAAATCACACCTGCTGTTGCCAAGCCCCAAACAATACCGAACAGTGTCCAACCAAGTGTCCCTTGAACAACAATGAATAAAATCGGCGTATAGGAACCTGCAATGAATAAATAAATCGAGGCATGGTCCATGATCTCAAAGATGTCTTTGACCTTCCCTTTCGGCATGCTGTGAACAAGCGTAGATGACATATAAAGAAGCAACATCGTTACCCCATAAACTGTAAAACTAACCACGTGTATAACCGTTCCATGAATCGAAGCAAACGAAACTAAAATTGCTAATGCTGCCACACTTAAAAGTGCACCAATCCCATGCGTAATTGCATTAGCAATTTCTTCACCCTTCGTAAATGTATGTGTATTTGCCATGATAAACTCCTTTTCCCTAATAGCGTTCCTTTTATTATAGCAAAGGTACAACCTAATTGATACAATTCAACTAAAATCAACGATTAAAAGTTGCATTCAATATTATAATTCTATATAATAGAAAAAATACACTTTTAGAGGATAGATAAATAAAATGCCTATAGGAGGGATTAGGATGAGAAATGTTACACTAACTCAATTGTTCCAACACCCGATTGCTCAAAAGTATGTCAAACGATCTGGTCTTGCGCATGCCATAGCAGCGGCTTACCATGCCCTACACCTCTCCAAAACACATCAAGTCGATCCTGATTTGGCTACGAAAGCTGCTTTCCTCCATGATATCGGTCACTATACATGGTATCGCAATGGAAAGTGGGATTTCGAATTATATAAAGAAAATGATATTCATGCGATTAAAGGCGCTGAACGTGCTCATAAATTATTAATTCGTCTAGGCGAAGAACCTCAAGATGCAAAACAGATTGCACTTGCCGTTCTACTTCATACAGACTCTTATTTACCAGAAGGGAACTTGCAATTGAATCCGTTACAAACTGTTGTTGCTCTAGCTGATGAAGCCGATGAGGAACCAAATGGAAACCATCATTATCGTCAAATTTCCGATGAGAAAGCTCTTAAACAAATCAAACAATTAGACCGACTCATCGACGAAACATTAGCACAACGCCCTTTAAAAAAGAGTGTGTAAAAATGAAGTGGACGATTTAAACTCCACTTCATTTTTTTATTGACGAAACCCCGCCCACATGATAAATTCAATATAAGTGTTCAAAAGGAAGACAAATAGGATCGAAAAGTTCGAGGTGGAGTAGCTAAGAGCAGTGGATTAATGTTTTAACACTCGGGCAGCGTACGAGCAAACAATCGAAGAAGCCTGACAGCCATTGTTACCGAACTTTTTGAACATCTTATCAAAAAATTAAATAAGCCCAATAAAAAGGGGAGTAGCGACCTATCTAGGTCAATGAGTCGTCAACGCAGTGATTAATCACTCGGTTCATTGAGCTTTGTGGTTAAGGTTGAATAATATACCAACATCAAAGTACGCAAGACCTTTTTATGAGAGTTTATACTAACGTATAGATGAACTTTCATAAAAGGGTCTTTTTCTTGTTCACAAAAGGAGGTAAAACATCAATGGTTTTTTTTCTATTTGCACTTGCTGCAGCAATCACCGTATTCGCTGCGATTAAATTATCAACCTATGCCGATGTCATAAGTGAAAAAACTGCCCTAGGTGGCATGTTAATTGGAACCATCTTACTTGCAGGAGCGACAAGTTTACCTGAAGTAACGACGAGCATTACAGCTGTAGTAATCGGTTCACCAGACCTAGCTGTCGGAAACGTCCTAGGTAGCAACATGTTTAATTTATTGATCATTGCAAGCTTTGACTTATATTTCCGTAAGCAACAAATTTTCACTCATGCCGCCAAGGAAAATTATTATACAGCAGGTATAGGGCTAATATTGGCCCTTACAACGGTGATGGCATTACTTGTTCGTACGGAATATACGTTTTTAGGTATTGGATTAGATACATTCACATTATTATTTATCTATACAAGCGGAATGCTTATTCTCACCTTAATGTCGAAAAGGAATCCTTCACTACCTGCGAACGAACCTGGTCATGATTATCATCATACCGCAGCGATTTCTTTAAAACGAGCGACCTATGGATTTATTATTGCTTCGATCATCATTCTAGGTTCAGGGACGCTTTTAACTTTTACAGGTGATGAAATTGCAATCATTACAGGACTTGGGGCAACATTTGTGGGTAGCTTTCTTATTGCTTTATCAACGTCCTTACCCGAAGCGGTTGCTGTTCTAGTCGCTTGCCAATTGCGGAATTACAATTTAGCGATCGGATCTATATTAGGGAGTAACCTATTTAATTTTTTGATATTAGCTGGTACCGATGCGATCTATCAGCAAGGGTCATTGTTAAGCATCTCATCTGACCTACATATCATAACTGCATCAGCGGTTACGATTCTTTCAATCATCATGGTATATTCGCTGCTACGCAAAAAAGCTCGTTCACCGCTTGCTTATGCGTTCCCGTCAACCATTTTAATTATCGTTTATTTTATTTCTACCTACCTCATATATAGTTATTAAGGTAATAAAAAGACAGTGGAAGTGCCCACTGTCTTTTTGATTCTGCTATTCTTAATCATGAATTTCAATCCCTGTTTCCTCAATTAATATTTTTTGGTTAACGATGCCGTTGAAGCGCTTTTCGATCACCCCATTTTCGTCAATGACAACCGTTGTTGGGATACCAATGATTTGATAATCATTCATAACCTCCCCATCGGTATCAAGTACAACTTCAAAACCAACATCAAAATGCTCAAGAAAGTAGCTTACATCCTCTTGATTCCGTTCTTGCTTGGTCATATTGACACCAAGTAAGGCCACTTCATCTTGATTTAAATGGTTAGCGAGCGAAACAAGCTCCGGCATTTCTTGTTGACATGGTCCACACCATGTGGCAAAAAAGTTTACGATCACTGTTTTACCCTTAAACTGATCAAGACTTACGACCTCACCGTCTTGATTCTGCAATTGAAAGTTTTTCGCTTGATCACCTTCAAAGACGCCAACACTTGTCGAAGCTGCAATCGCTTGGTCTAGCTCTTTTAAGACGGTTTCTGACTGTTCATAAAGCAGTCCAATTGAAAAAAACATAAAGAAAAATACCATAAAAAAGAAATGCTTCCGACTCACCATCCATACTCCTCTTTTCTTTTACAGAATCTAAAAGACCTTGTTATAATAATACGTATGTCCAAAAAGAAAAAATCATGAATAACGAAACCAAAAAGAAATGAGGATGTCTAATGGTAAAATCACAACTCCTACTCATCATCTCCTCACTAATTCTCTCCATTTACCTCATTTGGTCTTATCAACAAAATAACGTCAATGATACGATTCTAGGTATACTATTAGTGATAAATACGATTCTTTTCGTGAACTATATTTGGAAAAGAAAAAAACAATAAGAAAATGCCGCCACAAATGACCTCAGTGAGCGGCTTGCTCTTGTTGTTCAAACAACAACAAAATCTCATCAACAATTTGATTGGCTGCGTTCGGTCTTTTGAGTACCCTCGCTTTCTTTTTCATCTTTTCATTTTGTCTACGGTGATATAACACGCTCTCAATGGTGGTGGAAAGACCCTCGTAATCATTCACATGGACTGCTGCACCATTTTCTGTCAAAAACTTGGCGTTATGCTCTTCGTGACCAGGAACCGGTTGGAAAATAACGATAGGCGTCTCGCAAGCAAGAGATTCAGCCATCGTCAAACCGCCTGCTTTTGAAAGAACAGCATCACTTGCTTTTAGATAAAGCAAAAATTGGTCCGTAAACTCTACTGCTTTCACATCATGTTTACTTTTTTGTTTGAGCAATTGTTGCTTAGCTTCCATATTGTGACCCGTCATACAAACGATTTGTATTGGCTCGCGCAATGTCTCGAGAGCTCGAATCACTTGCGGATAATTTGTTAAACCGATTCCCCCGCCGGCAATAAGCAAAATTTTTTTGTTATGATCTAAATGCAAATCATAACGCGCCTTCCATTTTGTTTTCTCTAAACACGGGTGTGTCACAAACGGAATACCTGTTGAGAAAAAACGCTCAGCCGGAACATTGTAGAGGCTGGCAAACTCATTTGTATCTGCGGACGCGGTGAAATAACCGTCAATTTCCTCACGCACATAGGCTGGGTGTAGCACAAAATCAGTAATCACTGTATACAATGGCAGATTTAGGCCTTTTTTTTGCTTCATTTTTGCTAAAAATGCCGTAACAAATGGATGTGTTGATATCATAAAATTACAGCGATGCTCAAGTAACATCGTATAGATCCGTTCCGAAAAAAATGAGCCGAAGCGATCAAGGGCTAAAAATAGCGGATGATCTTCAGCGTAAAAATAGATCTTACGCCATAAAACCGGACTTAACTTCAACATCTGCAAATAACTTGTCAACATAAATTTATGAAGTTTAGGGCTAATCGCATGAAATGTATCAATAAAGTTGGGTTCATACCCCTTTTTCGTAAAAGCATAGTGAAGAGCTTTTGCCGCTTGATTGTGTCCGTGTCCAATCGAAGCGGAAAAAATATATGGTTGACGTTTCATCTCCATTTCCTCTCTTTCATGATGCAAATCATCAAGAAGTGCGGTTTGAAACAGATCTTATTAAGAAATAGTGTTAGAAGCGACGTCTATAAACATACACCAAAATCATAATTGGTTAGAACTTCAAGCAAAAAACAAATGCCATTAGCCTTTACGGTTTACTATGTCGATTGATTCAGATAAGATATTTACAAGGATAACAAACGAAAGGAAGAGAAAAATGAAAACAGTATTTTCTGGTATACAGCCTAGCGGAACATTAACACTTGGAAATTATTTAGGAGCAATGAAACATTTTGTAGAACTACAAAACAATCACAACTGTTACTTCTGTATTGTCGACCAACATGCCATTACAGTACCCCAAGATCGACTGAAACTTCGCGAGAATATTCGCAGCCTTGCTGCCCTGTATTTAGCGGTGGGGATTGATCCCGAAAAGTCTACATTATTTATTCAATCAGAAGTACCTGCGCATGCACAGCTCGGCTGGATGATGCAATGTGTATCTTATATCGGCGAGCTTGAACGTATGACACAATTCAAAGATAAATCAGCAGGTAAAGAAGCAGTTAATGCCTCCCTTCTTACATACCCACCATTAATGGCAGCCGATATCTTACTTTACCAAACAGACCTTGTTCCTGTAGGTGAGGATCAGAAGCAACACCTAGAGCTAACTCGTGATTTAGCAGAACGTTTTAATAAGAAATATAACGACATCTTCACAATACCTGAAGTCAGTATTCCGAAAGTCGGCGCAAGAATTATGTCATTAAATGATCCGAGCAAAAAAATGAGTAAGTCAAATCCAAATCCAAAAAGCTACATATCTATGCTTGATGACGAAAAAACAATGATCAAAAAAATTAAAAGTGCTGTTACCGATTCTGCTAACACCGTCGCTTTTAATCGTGAAGAAAAACCAGCAATCTCTAACTTACTGTCAATCTACTCATTATGTTCGGGTAAATCGATTTCTGACATTGAAGACCTGTATAAAGATAAAGGATATGGCGACTTTAAAGGTGATTTAGCCAACGTTGTCGTCGAAGCTCTTCGACCGATCCAACAGCGTTACAACGAACTAATCAATTCAAGTGAATTGGATGACATTCTCGATCATGGTGCAGAAAAAGCAAATAGAACCGCAATGAAGACTCTTGAAAAAGCAGAACGTGCGATGGGCCTCGGCCGTAAACGACGAAAATAAAGATATAATAAACGGATATAAAAGAAACAGTCGCCTTGGTTGTCATGGCGACTGTTTCTTTATTTACCCCAAAAATTTAAACTGTCAAAAAAGGCTTCGTATCGTCCTTGATCTGCTCCTATTCAAAACCTTTAGGCTCCTCGTTCCAACTTCTCCTACTTCAGTGAATTCACTATAATACTCAATCCTAAAGGCGGTGCGAGTAAGTATTCTGACCTTACTATATAAAAAAGAAATAGCCTTTGGACAGGTTGTCCAATGCTATTTCTCTACTTACCGTTTAACTTAATAACCTTTTTGCTTTTTCCAAACTGATCCTACGAACACACTTAGACCAATTGTTCCAACGAACAATACAATGGCCAATGCTTGCATGACTCCATATGCGAAACCATCCATCGAAAAACCCTCCCCCTTCTATCTATATGCCTCTTTATTATAGGAAATATTACATTTGAAGTAAATAACAATAGGAAAAGGTTTTAAAAGTGATCAAAAGTTTCTAATCACTTGACACTTTCACCGTGTTCAATCTCCCACAACTTCTCAAAAAATGGCTGGCCTTTTACAATGGCTTCGCACAAATGATAATGGTTGCTTGTCCAACCGTCTTTTATTTCATGATAAAGAGATTGCCACGCTTCCTCCATATCCATCATTTGAATGTCTAAATAATGATGTGGGCTCCATTCTGTATACCAATAACGGATCTCCGCTGCATTCTTACTTGAATACAATTGATCCAACGCCATGAATAGCAGTTGCTTGAGTTGACGTTCCTTTCTCGTCAACCCTTTCATCAAGTCTGGGTGTGGGGAAAGAATATGGTACTCTTTCTTTTCAACTGATGATTCAACATCATAAGGAGTAAAGCCCTCATTCTCTAATAGTTCAAACACAATTTGTTCCTGTCTTGGTGTTAACCTACTCTTTCGGATGGGTGTCTTATACCCTAACGTATCAACCGCAATAATTCCTTCTCCATTAGTCGCAATGAAACAGTAATCCAACTCAATCCTTGACATATTCTTCCTTAAGTAACTCTTTCGATACACATCATTTAGTAACTGCTCCGGTAAATCACAAATATTATTTTCAATGTAATCATACAAAGCATCTGTTACTTTTACGACAGCGGCTTGATCTAACACCTCAATGCGATCTTCACTTCTCCATTCATGAAATTCACAGACATTGTAGCCGTTTTCTTCACCCTCAAACCAATTGATCCATACATCCCGAATGTGGACCATAATTAGCCCCCCTTACTTTGAATGTTTGTATCATCAGTATAGTCAGAGGGAAACCAGTTTATTCCACAACTACTATATTCATGGTAATAAATTTTTATGAAGATTTTTTTTAATCTTTTGAAGGATAATAAATACTTAATGTAATTAACAGCAAACCCGCTAGTAATATGTAAAGCTCGATGCGCTTGATCATAAATTGCAAAAAAGAAATAAAATCATAGCCTGCAGCAAGATAATTTAAGTAAGCAATACAGCTTACTCCTCCGGCAACAGCCAGTCCAAATCCGATAAGCAATAAAAAAAATCGAAAAATCAATGCTTGTCCATCCTTACATTCAGCCACCATTTAGTATTACATCTCATTGCCCTTTACACATCCCTCAAAAATAGTCGTGTGAATTAGATTCGCTCTAATAAAAAAAATCCCTGCCTTATAAAGGCACGAATCCTAGCGTTTTCGGGGTTTTTCTATTTGTTCTACCGGTTGTGCTAAGAACTTCGATCGTTGCAAAATTTCCTCTGAAGATAAGCGCAGTAATATTGTTGTTTGATCACCTCGATGGCGTTCTAACAGTGATTTCACAATTTTATAACCAATGCAATAACCGATCCATTTCGGTAAGTGAACACTTCCATTTCCATATAAAAATGGCTGGTGGTTTTCATGCCCTTTAAGTTGAAGATTTGGTAAAAAAACTCGTTCCCAAAATGTTTCTACTTCCTGGTCGTTATAACGTTTAACCCATGGAGCAAGTGCACCTTCTCCAAAGCGTTCGCCAACCGCAGCTTCAGCTAGCCCTTCCACTAAAAGAGAATCAAGTAGGGAAAGCTCTGTCGCTGATTTATTGAGATAAGATAACCGACAAACATGATGATATTCATGTGTGAGTAACTGACAGACCTCACCCTTACTAACTTCAGGGGATAAAAATAAAAAAATCTTATCCCGAAAACCAATCCCCATTTTCCCCCCTAATTCATTCATAATCATCGTGTTCCTCATTTCAACTGGAAAAATAAAAATCGATGCTTTTGGCCCCCTCCAGTTGGAACGCAACCATTTATATTCTTCTTGAACGTACTGCCAACATTTTTTTTCTTCTAGATGAGCAACCACTTCCTTTATATTTCCTCCATGATCTGGATGAAATAGTCCTTGGTTTAATAGGTATTCATGAAGATCCATGAATTGAGTTGTCTGAAACGCTTTTGCAAGTCGCTCAATAATCACTTCTTTTTGAATCATTAATTCACGCTCAAAAATCCCTTTCTTTTGACATCGCTCAGCAAATTCACGGACCCAATTATTTGTTGCAATGACTCCCAAACCATGACCCCCTCATCTGTATTGCTGTATTAGCGTATGCATAACAAAATTGATTGGTCCTGAACCATACTATTTTTTGCAATTTTCATTATATTAACTACAATAGAAGTAATACAATTAGGGGGGATTTTTAAATGAGTACACAACGAGAAAAACAACTGCAACAATTCTACGAACATATGGTGCAGCTTGAAGAGCTTGTCGCTACATTAAATGATGAAGCAAGACATTTAGGTAATGAAATGACATTTACGACGTTGCGCCTGTATAAAGAGCAAAATGATCAACTTGACGACATTAAAGCCTATTTTGATGAAGTAAACATGGACCCAGAAAAAAACACAACCGAAGAAATTCTTACGGTTGCGTTAAAACAATTTCATGAATTTATCACTTCACTTAAATCCGATCGTTAACGTTCTTCACTCGCCGTTAGCGAAAGCAAGTAATCGATCAAAGCCTCTTGATCTTCCTCAGAAAACCCAGTTGTCTCATCAACCCAATACGTGTGACCGACACCTTTGATATGAACATCTTGTAGGTCGCTTGAGGCTTTGTTCGCGGCAATGACCCTTTCACGCAAGCTTTGGTCAATCATCGCTCGCAAGCTATTTCTTGGATCTGGCTCAATTCCTTTGTTCAATGTTCCAGGAATCCCTACATCTGTTTTTATGTTAGGTCCAACTGCTACACCACCATCATGCAAATAAGGCGCAGTATAAGCAAGACCAATTAACCCTTTTACTTTATAACCACCATCTGACCCATCATGCGCATACGCCAAATTGATTTGTTCATCATCGAGATGCTCTGTTGGCACTTTTAAAATGTTCGCATCATCAGGCACAGGAACCGGTGTATTTGGTGCATAGTAATATGAGTTATCAAATATTTCTTGTGTATCCTTAAATGCTTTTGCTCTTGACCCTTCTGTTTGGATTTCCTCTACTGGAATGACGCGATGGTTTGTGAGCGTCTCACCGGCATGACATGTACCACATCCGGCTTCATTAAATACCTTACGACCGCGTGCTTTTGTTTCCTCGGTAATCGACTCTTCTTCATACCTCGGCGGAACAAGTGTATTTTGATAAGCGGACATCGCATTAATTTGTTCGCCAACGTTAAACCCACGGGAACTAACGACCGTGCCATTTGGTGATATCATCGAAACATTGGGAAACTGAGGTGGTTTAACCATTTCATTAACACCTGGAACTTCAGGTGATTCATCAACCGTGGCAAGAAACTTTGATGGTTTCTCACCATCATCCGGGTTATAACGGTATTTTTTTCGCGGTGCATTTTGTAAAATTGTTGCAATATACACTTCTTTATCGATATCAAATAATTCATTGCTCTGCTCGAATTGAGCAAGCGTATCTGAGTTTTGCGCATGAACATTATTATTTAATGCACTTAACCCTTTAAATGGTCCAACTGAGGCAAACCCAGTCCAACCATACGGGTGATCACCAAGGGTAAAAGAGTCTGGAATTTGCATTGGATTACTCTCTAGATCCATCGTCGAATCGAAATTTCCGGATGGCCATTTAACAAGTGTCTCATCCACAGCTTCTTCTAACGCTTTCGCATCAGGTAACGGCTCTTCTTCCCCTTTGGAATTCATCACCGTTCGCTTCGAATCTCGTATGTATTCTTTTAGTGAATCAACATCTGTGTTTGTAAAATAAGCAGCTGAATTGGGTGCCATCGCCATGACAAGTCCAGCATTAAAGTCACGATTTGGTGCACCCTCAATCACTTTCCCAGTATTACGATCTACAGTTGCGTGACACGCAGCACAACTAACACCTGCTTTTATACGACCATCAGCGAACGTAATTGGCATTCCTAATGGGGTTAATGATCCTTTTGGAACATCTAATCCTGTATCGACTTTTTCACCTTTTTTATACGTCTTGCCACCAAGGGTAATGTCCTCGGCTAATTCAACTTGTAAATTGTTCGTATGCCCTCCTCGTAATTCTAAAATCGCTTTTGAGATGTTTGTAACAGTAATTGGTCCGTCTAAAATTCCCATAATATCGGTCAAAAATTCTTCATTATTGAATGTTTCTTTGTAAAACATCTCTCTTCCTAAATCAATAAATTCATCATCTACCCTTATCGCACCATAATCTGGTGACAAAACAGCTTGGCCATCTGCTGTTTTCTTCATTTCCTCCGCCTCATTAGGCTGAATGGTTGTCCCCCATAGGTCGTAAGAATGGAGCTGATTTTCACCAGCAACAGTAGAAACAAATGTCATGCTTTCATTTAACACTTGATCTTCTGAAGGGATAAAAGCATATTTTGGTTCAAGAAAATAAACGCCTGCATAAGCAACAATAAGAACAGCTAGAACAATAAAAAAAATCTTTTTCTTGCTCATTTTGATCCCTCTTTTTTTGTATATTTTGTTCTTACTATGTTGCAAGGTGTGTAAATCTATGCCAGGATTCGGATATAGTTTTTCATTTAAAAGTCTAAGGTAAATGAATTCCTTATTGAATAGATTCAATCATTGTACAAAATACTATTGAATACATACTAAAAACTTCAATAAGGAAAGGAGTTTACAGATGAAATCAATTGTCAAAAACGTCTTTTTGGCTTTAGAAGATTTTTTTATTGCTTCGTTTGAACATGAATATGAGCAAATAATTCAAACGACTGAATCCATCCATAGTGAAGAACACTCTTAAAAAACTGCCCATTACTATGGATGCTCTTGCCTTTACACCATTAGAACTACCCTCCCGTAGTGGGCGAGCACTTAGGGGCTAGCGATCCATAAAAAAGCGCAGTCCATCACAAGAACTACGCATCAAACGACCTGAAGGGCTTCGCTATGAATCGAAACTGTCACTGGCGTATTGCCGATCGTTTCACCATCTCCATGAATAACGATCGGCCTCTCAGACATCACTTCGACATGTTTTCCTCTCAGTGTTGTTACCGCTGGACTACTCGTATGACTACCATTGTATACTTTAGGGAATAAACGGAGTAAATGAAACTTTGAGAGGCTATGAACAATACAAATATCAAAGTAGCCGTCAAAATAACTTGCTTCCGGACAAATTTGCATGCCACCCCCGCAATAAGGAACATTAGCAACCGTTACAAGCCAGACATCGTCATAAACGGTTACCTCGTCGTCAACCCGAACCGTCACTTTACTTGGATGATAAGTTTTTAGTGCTCGAAGCACATTCATACCATAGGAAAGCTTCCCTAACTTCACATAACCAAACCATTTCTTTATGTTAGACTGATTTGTAAGCTCTGCAACTCTCCCGTCAAAACCAATTCCAACCACTGTAAGACAAAATCGCTGATTGACCTGAAGCAAATCAATTTGCTTTCTCTTACCTACTAGAATCCGATCCAAGGCTTGCAGTGGGTCGGATGGGATTTGTAAGGATCGAGCAAAGTCATTACCTGATCCAGCAGGAACCACACCTAACGTAAGCTCAGACCCAATCAAACCATTAACAACTTCATTGATCGTTCCATCGCCACCAATGGCCACCACCATTTGATCGACAGTTTCTCCGCCCTTCAGTTGAGAAAGGATCTCACTTGCATGTTGTGATCGCTCCGAAAAGTACACACGAAAATCAACGTTTTTTTGGATTAAATATTGTTTAATTTTATTCCAACTTCGATTTCCTTTTCCATTACCTGAATAACGGTTAACTATAAAATGATACATCGGTTACCCTCCACTAGTTACTAAGTATCACCATTTTTCCCCAACTTAATTGAAATATTCAAACTGACCGTTGTGAGTTTCGTTATTATATTCAAACCTGCACCTGATGTCATTAAACAATAGAAATGTTTGATGACGAAACCATTTTTGTATAATTTTGGATCCTTTGAATTAAACTAGTAAATATTACAACTAAATTGCATAGTGTTTTTGAAGGAGGTGATGATTTTGAAATCGTTACAATTTGATTACAGTGTTCCACGTTATGTCATTACGAAAGCTCTCGGTCGTTATAAACCCTCTCTTTATTGGGATTCTCGCCTATCTTGCCTACGCCTACGAGACGTACCTGAACCAGTGCTCCCAACACAAGATTGGGTAAAAATCGATGTCAAATATGGTGGGATTTGTGGGAGCGATCTTAATTTAATTTCATTAAATGACAGCCCGGCAACTTCGCCCTATGCCTCTTTCCCCTTTACGATCGGTCATGAAATAGTCGGGAAAGTCGCAGACATTGGGAGAAACATTAGCGGTATAGAAATCGGTAGCCGAGTAGCCATTGACCCAGTCCTGTCATGTCAGGCTAGAGGATTCACAAATCCTTGTCCTGCCTGTCAGCGCGGTGATTTTAGTTTATGTAACCAAAAAACAGATGGTGATATCTCACCTGGATTACTCATAGGCGCCTGTCGTGATACTGGGGGAAGCTGGGGACCTTCACTTGTCGCTCATAAAAGTCAAATCATCCCATTACCGGACGAAGTCGACGATTCAAATGGAGTCCTTGCTGAACCTTTTAGCTGCGCTTTACATGCTGTGTTACGAAATCCACCGAAGGATGATGATACCGTTCTCGTAATCGGGGCAGGGGTGATCGGAATTGGAGTCATTGCTGCCATACGAGCATTAGGGATTCAAGCGCGGATCCTCTCACTCGTCAAACATCCATTTCAAGCGAAGCTAGCCCAACATTACGGTGCGGACCAAACCATTTTCCTGACTCGATCGAAGGATTATATTCATGAAACAGCCGAACATCTCAAAGCAAGAGTGTTTAAACCCATATACGGATACCCTGTCGTTGAAGGTGGCGCTTCGCTCGTTTTCGAATGTGTCGGCCGTAAACAAAGCATGAATGATGCGCTCCGCTTAACTCAAAGTGGGGGTAAGGTCGTATTGTTAGGTTTGGCAAGTATAATGGATGGGATTGACTGGACCTCAGTTTGGCTCAACGAACTTGAAGTGAAAGGTAGTTTCGCATACAGTACGGGCCATTACCAAGGCCGAACGATGAGGACATTGGACATCGCGGTTGAGTTAATGCGCTCCGGGCACGTTGACCTATCACCATTAATTACACACCGTTTTCCAATTGAACAATATAAAGAAGCACTACAAACCGCGACGAAAAAAAGCAACCAAGCGATCAAAGTAGTCTTCGAACATTAATGATTAAGATAAAAAATTCAGCATGGAGGGATCAACATGAAGAACTTTACATTTAGTGGTACAGCAACAACGAGCTCGTTTTCACAATGGTTAGCTAAAGGAATGAAACGAGAATTTATTAACCACGGCTTTGAGTTTTTAGATGAAGCTGTTGATGACATTCGTCTCGTCTTCAACTTTGTTGATAAAGAACATTGTCGTCCATTCCGAAGAAAAGCCCAAGCTACCTTTGTTGTCTCCATACTTGAGTCTAGTGGTGAAGTGTCCAACATCTTCAAAGAAGCTTATCCTTATTTAATTCGTTCGCTATCAAATCACTTAATGTATGTGAATCATTCCAAACATCACTCTGACATTTACTTTTTAACACCAGAACAAGGTTGCTACAAGATTACATACAAATATGGTCAAAACGAAAACGAATTCTTTGCGCATGTATACGAACGATTAGAGCCATTAGCTTTATCTCGTTTAGTGATCGAAAATGATTTCCATTATGATTTACCGAAAAATTTATGGACTGGCGATCAAATCTCAGAGAAATTAAGTGTGTCTGGGAAAAAACTAGACGATCTCAATTTATTACCGGCACCATTTCCAATTAATGAATATTTAAATAAACGTGATATGCGCCACTTAAATAAATTGTATGGGATTGGTGGCTTAAGTTACGGTAATTTAAGTGCTCGCCAAGAAAATGATAACTTCTGGATGAGTGCGAGTGGCATTGATAAATCAAACATGAAAACAATCGGTCAAGACATTCTATATATTAAAGGTTATAATTCAGAGAACAATCATATCGAAGTAAGCGTTCCACCTGAAGTTACACCAAAACGCGCGTCTGTAGACGCGATTGAGCATTGGATGATTTATAAGGAACACCCTGAAGTTGGCTCGATCGTCCATATCCACGCGTGGATGGATGATGTACAAGCCACCGAAATTAATTACCCGTGTGGCACGTTAGAACTTGCAAAAACGGTTGCCCAATTAGTACGTGAAGCAGAAAATCCTGCTCGTACCGTGATTGGCCTCAAAAACCATGGGCTCACCATTACCGGTCCTGACCTAGATGATATCTTTGAAAGAATTGATGGAAAAATTACTCGACAAGTACCAATGAGTTAGACAGAACGTAAACCAGTTGTTATTTCGGTAGCAGCTGGTTTTCTGTCTTTCGTCGATGGATTACAAGAATATTTCACTTCTGTTCATGGAACGATAAAACGCGAGAAGACTATATTAGAATGGAGTGCTAAAAGATGGATAAAATGAATTTTCTGCAAGGCTTTTTACGTTCCCCATTTGAAGTCGGTAGCGTTATTCCTAGTTCAAAGACAATGGTGAAGCGAATCGGCGACTTTGTTCAGCAAGAACAGCCGAAAACAATCGTCGAATTAGGGGCAGGCACTGGCGTATTTACGCAAGAACTTAAAGCATATAGTGACAAACAGGATGCTCACTTACATGTCTTTGAAAAAGATGAAAAGATGCGAACCAACCTAAAACATCAATTCCCACAGCTATCCCTACATGAAGACGCCTTACAACTACCTGACACACTAGAACAACTAGAATTAAACGGTGTTGATTGTATCGTTTGCGGATTACCATTCTCCTTATTTCCAAAGTCAAAAACCGAAGAATTATTCAAACATATCCATGCCAACCTAAACGAAGGTGGTTGCTTTATGATGTACCAATACAGCACACATATGAAGAAGAGGTTAATTGAGTTATTTGATGATGTTTCCATTCACTATGTCTTACTAAATATTCCGCCAGCCTTTGTTTATTTTTGTAAAAAGTACTAACAAGTAGATTTGTACACGATATTTTCTTGAATAAGACAATTAGTTCACGCACACAATACCTACGCACAGCACAATTCCAATAAAAAGGAGCGTGTCTCATCGATTGGCGAAAAAGAAAAAAACAGGCTTAACAATCGTAGCAATTGGGTCGATCCCTTTAATTATGACGCTCGGGAATTCAATGTTGATCCCAATTCTACCGACAATGCAAAGCAGACTAGATTTAACACAATTTCAAGTTAGCTTAACGATTACTGTTTTTTCAATTGCGGCTGCGGTTGCGATACCCATACTAGGCTATTTATCTGACCGCTTTACTCGAAAAGCAATCATACTCCCATCTCTAATCTTATACGGATTAGGTGGTCTTTTAGCTGGGGCTGCTGCTGCATGGTTTACAAATGCGTACCTTTGGATCATCGCTGGACGAACAATGCAAGGCATTGGTGCGGCCGGAACAACCCCAGTTGCAATGGCACTTACAGGCGACTTGTTTAAAGGGGGCGAGCAGAGTAAAGTCCTTGGACTCGTTGAAGCATCGAATGGTTTTGGGAAAGTACTATCACCAATTGTCGGCTCGCTTTTAGCGTTACTCGTTTGGTATGCCCCTTTTTTTGCTTTTCCAATATTTTGTGTCGTTTCAATCTTATTAACGTGGATCTTTGTGAAGGAGAAAACGAAAAAAAAAGAACCACCCCCTGTTGGCAAATATTTAAAAGGGTTGTTCACCGTCTTTAAGCATGAAGGTCGTTGGTTGATGACAGCCTACTTAGCAGGGGCGACCTGCTTATTCACATTATTTGGAATCCTATTTTACTTATCAGATGTGCTAGAAACCCAGTACGATATTGATGGTGTACTAAAAGGATGTATCCTAGCCATCCCATTATTAATCATGATGATTACATCCTATATTACCGGTAGCAAAATCGGCAAAAACCATAAATTAATGAAAAAGTTGATCGTACTTGGATTATTTTTAATGACAGCATCATTTGCAACCCTTGTCTTATTTACAAAAATCGTTCCATTTATCGCCGTTTTAGCTGTTAGTAGTATAGGAACCGGTTTAGTCCTCCCTTGCTTAAACAGTTTTATTACCGGATCAGTAGGTAAAGCAAGACGGGGATTTGTCACAGCGTTATACGGATCTGTCCGTTTTTTAGGTGTGGCAGCTGGACCGCCCATTTTTGGCTTACTCATGGGATGGTCGCGTACAGGAATGTTTTTATCAACTGCTGGCTTAACTTTGATTGTTGCGATTTTATGTATGCTGTTAATCCAAGTCAAGGAAAAGTCTGAAGACGAAGATGGAGAAACATTATTTACGAAAATACAATTAAATACCGAATAGAAAGAAAAGGAGGGACAATTGTTGCAAATCTATTTTTCCCCAGAACTCATTAAACAAGACGCCCAAGTATTAAATGTCGTTGATCAACATAGCAAAGCTGTCGGTTACATTGCTTTTTTACTTGAAGAAAAGAAAATGTACGTCTATGGCCAGTTAGAGCATGAAGGTGTGGAAGAAGATTTTAAAGACTTAGTTAAACCATATGTTCAAGGTCTCTCGAAGTTAAAAGAAGATCTTGAAGTCTATTCTTACCTATCCGTTGGTGGTAAAAAAGTAGAACTCGGAGATACGGAGGACAAGAAGTAGGAGAAGGAAACATACAACTGCTTACACAACTATGACAAGTGTAACATCTATGTCTATGCAGAATCTTGAGTGTTCAATGATAATCATTTCTTTAAAAATAAAAATGACACATCGACGATATTAGGCGCATATCCTAGTTTCGAATGGGAATTCGGAGGTGAGGATGTGGAAGGCATTTTACAACTCCTTGAATGGCATCACCTCTTGATGTTAGTGATAGGAGTTTTGCTTGGTATTATCGTCGGTGCCCTGCCTGGACTTACCCCTACAATGGGAGTCGCATTATGTATCCCGTTTACGTTTTCATTACCAGCGACTGATGGGTTGATATTACTAGGTGGGATTTTTTGTGGAAGTGTATTTGGTGGTTCCATTCCCTCGATTTTATTTAATGTTCCTGGAGCACCAGCCTCGGTCGCAACCACCTTTGATGGCTATCCAATGGCACAACAAGGCAAGGCGAGGAAAGCGCTTGAATTAGCAACGATTTCATCAGCTACAGGTGGATTAGTTGGCATGCTTCTCCTATTATTTTTTGCTCCGATACTTACAGCCTTTTCACTTCAGTTCGGACCTGCGCAAACCCTTTGGATTGCCATTTTTGGAATCGCTGTTATTGCTGCCATTTCCGAGGGTTCTATCACGAAAAACTTTATTGGTGGCGGCATCGGAATCCTTCTAGCGATGATTGGCATTAGTACATTTACTGGGACAGCTAGATTTACCTTTGGCTCAGACGCTTTAATTGGCGGGCTTCACATTGTTGCCGTTCTCATTGGCTTGTTTGCCTTCCCGCAAGCCCTTCGCTTAATTGAAGACCTAACTAGCCGCTTGCGCGCAAACCATACGATGAAAACAGATTCAAAATCAACGATCAGGCAATCGTTTAAAGATGTGTTCCGACGTCCAAAAGCGGTATCAATTGGAAGTGGCGTCGGTGCTTTTATCGGGATGATTCCTGGGGCTGGGGGCAATATAGCCAGCATTTTAGCGTACAACGAGGCAAAACGTTTTTCTAAAAATAAACAGTCGTTTGGTAAGGGGAATAAAGAAGGCGTCATTGCATCTGAAAGTGCAAACAATGCCCTTGTCGGGGGTTCGCTTGTTCCCCTACTTACACTAGGGATACCAGGCTCGCCAACAGCAGCGATTTTTCTTGGAGGCTTACTTATTCATGGGATCTGGCCGGGTAGTCACTTATTTGTTGAAAATGCCTCTGTCGCCTATGTCTTTCTCTATAGTATGATTGCAGCTCAGCTCGCCTTGCTGGTCTTAGGATTGGCATCTATTCGCTTCGTATCAAAGCTTGCACATATCCCCGCCTACTTCATGGCACCTGTAATTTTATCATTCTGTATTATCGGAGCATTTACAACACAAAATAGTTTATTTGATGTCTACACTGTAGTAATCGTCGGCATGGCCATGTACTTTCTCCATAAATTTAATTTTTCAGCAGCACCAATTGCACTTGGGTTTATCCTTGGTCCAATTGCTGAGGAAGGATTACTGCAAGGCCTTCAAATTGGCAGTGCGAGCGGTTCGATGTGGGCATTCTTTTTTGGGGGCTGGTGGAACATCATTCTCATTGGATTTGTCGTATTAACGATCGCCCTCTCGATTAAACAACAACTTAAACAACGTAAACAAAGACGAAAAACCCATAAAGGGTCACTACACTTAAAACATTTTGTCTCGTTTCATGCGTCACTCGTTCTGTTTCCTTTGGTTTTAACACTTGCTGGCTTTTATTATGTTTTGCAACTCCCATTTGAACAGCGACTTTTGCCACAAATCACTCTGCTAGCAATGATTATGTTACTAGCCATCGAATACGGGAAAGCGGTTTTAACCCCATCAAAATTTGAAGCAAAATTAATAAACGTACCATCACTTTTATTTATCAGTTGGATCTGCCTCATTAGTTTATCAACAAACATTCTTGGGTTTTACATGCAAGTGATCTTGCTGATGATCTCTGTACCACTATATGTGTATATTCAAAAAAAAGATGGGTGTGCCAACCTCTCTAAAATTGTCATCGTCGCTACTCTTTTTACCGCTGCGATGTATCTCGTCTTTACAACCTTTATTCGGGCCCCACTTCCAATCTACCCGTTTTTTATTGATTACTTTCTTTAAACATGAAAATAGGGTTGAGCTTTGTGCCCAATCCTATTTTCTAGTTCGTATCAAAACAGATACCTCTCTAGTATTGGCTACTCAATATCAATTGAATTTAGTAATTCTTGATATTGTTCGGTTCGAGTCTCAAATTCAGCAATCGTTTCTTCCCGGTCCATGATCAATAAATCAACACCCGCTTGTTCCATCTCTGCAAGGAAACCTTCGTCTTGAAGTAATTCCATAAATCCATCTTCGAGGTATTGAATAATTGATTCCGGTGTCCCTTGACGTGCAGCGATTCCACGGTCCGTACTCATGACCACTTCCGAAAATCCAAGCTCAGCAAACGTTGGCACATCAGGGATAAACTCATGTCGTTCTTCGGTTGCAACCGCAAGTATACGTACGTCTTCACCTAAGCGATACATATCAGAAAGATTACCAGAGACCACATCTGTATGACCACCGAGTAATGACGCAATCGCATCTGCTGCACCTTGGAATGGGATATCCTCTAATTCCACACCTGCTGCATCTTCAAAGAGTAAAATGGCTAAATGCTGTCCAACAAATTGCCCTGCATTACCGATTGTAATCTCACCAGGTGATGCTTTTGCTTTTTCAACGAAACCTTCAAGATCTGTAATGGAACTATCACTTCGTACAGCAAATACCGTTGGATCCCACCCCCAATTGACAATCGGTTCAAATGTATCGATTTCAAACGAGGTTTGCCCAACTAACGGTTGTGTAATAATGTGTGGCAAATTATACGCAGACAGTACGTATCCATCGGGATTAACGTTTGAAAAATGATTCCAGCCGACTTGACCTCCTCCCCCCGGTCGATTCACAATCACTAACTCTTCTCCCAAATACTCTTGGGCATACTTGCCGACAATTCTAGCCTGTGTATCGGTTGCTGCACCAGGTGAAAAGGCAACGACTAGCTCAATTGACTTTTCCGGATAACGATCGGTTGACTCACGTTCGTCTGACGAGCACCCTACAACGACAAGGAGCATCACAAATAGCAATGAAAGCATACTAGCACGTATGATGTTCACATTTGTTCCACCTTTCCTAAGTGATCACCATAATAATATGCTGCGTTGATCGACGATATAGGTTATCCAAACAAAAACTTTAAAAATGCCTTATTTTATGTAAGATGGTTTAAAGTTATGCTTACTTTCTAGTTCGTCGAGTGACAGCAACTGAAATTGGCAAATCAAGCTTAACACGGCAAATTCCATCGACAACTCTCGTTGATATCAATTGACATATCACCGCTTGGATAACAATTTCCCACGCAATCATCGATGCTGTTAATAGGAAAATGGCTCCGTTCATAAAAAATAATGGTTTCCCCGGTGGTCCACCCCGATACGTTGAATAAACGAGCGCCAACACACCCATTCCCCCATTTGACACACCAATTCTCAGTAACAAGCCAACCCCTATCCCTAATAAAATCGCACCAGTCAACAAATCAATCCAAACAAATCCCCCTATTTCTGGCAGGTGTGTATTGTATAAATTAATGGATACCGATGTCACCGTAATGGCATACATCGTGCCAATTGCACTCATATTCCCTAACCACTTAACCGCTACTATTAATAATGAAAAGTTCACTAGCCATAACGCAAATCCAATCGGAAGTTGAAACCAGTAGTTTAGTAAGACAGCAAGTCCACCTGAGCCTCCCGATGGAATCGCATGTGGAAAGAGAAATATCGCCATTGCTAGCCCTTGAATGGCCCCTCCTAATGTTATGATCAAATAATAGTTAATCGTTTCAATTTTCATCGTTTGAAACTTCCCCTCTTCGCCTTGTCTATCGTTCGAGCTAGTCCGCTAATCTATTGTATGAACGGCTAGTCTACCTTTATGACCTTACTTTTTCTCCTTATCGATCAAAGCACTACCACAACCTTAAGGACGTGTGGAAACCCTTTTCTTGCTTTTCATCTAAATTAATGTAAAAAAACGAGATCACTAGGACCTCGTTTTTCCTCTATCGTTTATAACTGTTTTTAACTACAAATTCATTGTCTTTAAAGTCTACACTAATCGTTGACACATCTTCCTCATCAATGAGAACATCGGCAATCTTATCTTCAATTTTTTCTTGAATGACGCGACGAAGTGGTCGAGCCCCAAAACGAGGGTCATAACCAAGTGTTGCTAGCTTCATCTTAGCATCCTCTGAAACGACAATTGACAGACCTTCCTCTTTAACATTGTTATTAAGATCAGTAAGCATAAGTTCAACAATTTGTACTAAATGCTCTTCTTTCAATTCGTTAAATGGTATGATTGCATCAAATCGGTTTAAAAATTCAGGTTTAAAGTACGAGCTTAGTGCTTCAAGTGTTGACACTGCATCCGTTTCGCCGTCCTGACCAAAGCCAACAGTGACTTTCTTTTCACCCGTACCAGCATTACTTGTCATAATAATAACCGTGTCCTTAAAGCTTACCGTACGTCCTTGACTATCGGTCAAACGACCGTCTTCCATAATTTGTAGGAACATATGTTGAACGTCCGGATGTGCCTTCTCAATTTCATCTAATAGGACGATACTATAAGGATTTCGGCGCACTCGCTCTGTTAATTGTCCCGCTTCCTCATGGCCGACATAGCCAGGCGGTGAACCAATTAATTTAGAGACAGAGTGTTTCTCCATATACTCACTCATATCGAAGCGAATATAAGCATCTTTTGTCCCAAACAATTCTTCAGCTAAACATTTCGTTAATTCTGTTTTCCCGACACCCGTCGGTCCGACAAATAAGAATGATCCAATTGGTCGTGTTTTTGCTTTTAAGCCCGCTCGGCTTCGACGAATCGCTTTCGCTACTTTTTGTACCGCACCCTCTTGACCAATCACTTTACTATCTAGACGTTCGGCTAAGTTTTTCAGCTTGCTTTGTTCGTCCTCTTGTAGCTTTCCAACCGGGATACACGTTTTCTCTTCAATAATTTCTTGGATATAAGCAACCTCAACAACAAGCTTTTTCACATCTTCATCTGCATTATTCAACTTTTGTTGTAACTGTAACTCTTGGGTACGTAAGTTAGCGGCACGCTCGTAATCTTCAGCTTCAGCCGCTTTATCCTTTTCCTTTGTGATTTCTGCTAAACGTGTTTCAATATCATCGCTATTCATTTCTGATTGTTCGAGGTTAAGGTTTGCCCCCGCCTCATCAAGTAAGTCAATCGCTTTATCTGGTAAGAAGCGATCTTGAATATAACGATGTGACAATTGAACACATGCTTGGATCGCCTCATCTGAATAACGAATGTCATGGTATTGCTCATACTTAGGTTGTAAGCCTTTAAGAATATCAACAGACTCTTCAACGGTTGGTTCTTTCACCATGACAGGCTGGAATCTGCGTTCAAGTGCTGCATCCTTCTCAATTTGGCGATACTCTTTTAACGTTGTTGCACCAATCACTTGTAATTCCCCACGAGCCAGTGCTGGTTTCAAAATATTCCCTGCATCCATTGAACCTTCCGCAGACCCTGCACCGACTAACAAATGAATTTCATCGACAAACAGAATCACATTTTTACGGCTTTTTAGCTCTGAAATTAATTGTTTCATTCGTTCTTCAAATTGACCGCGAATACCTGTGTTCGCAACAAGTGAAGCAACATCTAGTAAATAGATTTCTTTATTAGCAAGCTTAGTCGGAACATCACCTTCTGCGATTTTGAGTGCTAATCCTTCAGCAATCGCTGTCTTCCCTACACCAGGCTCACCTATTAAAACAGGGTTATTTTTATTGCGTCGATTTAAAATTTTGATGACTTGATTTACTTCCTTATCTCGACCAATGACTGGGTCGATTAATCCAGCCTTTGCACCATTTGACAGGTTTTGACCTAAGTCTTCTAAGACACCACCTGACCCTTGTCCAGCTTGCATTTGCTCAGAATGTTGCGTTTGCTCAAAGCCGTGTGGTGGTTGTATAAATCCTTCAAACATTTGATCAAAGTTATTTCCAAAGAAACCAATTCCTGATGGCTTCTTCATCCCTTGTTGAATCTCTGCATAACATGTGCTACATAGTTGAAGTTGTTTCATTTGACCATTGATATTCATTGTCAGTTTGACATTTGCTTGTTTCGTTTGACATTTTTGACAACGCATAACGAACTCCCCCTATATTTAATAGTTATATATTGTCTTTTAATCATAGCTATTTGTCTTTGACTTTCTTTGACCTTGTGCTTTTTATTATATACTGACCTTCTTTGACTTTCAAGTCTTTTTTGATCTTTCCTGACCAATTTGATTAAACAGCTTGTCCATGACATATCATTAAAACAAAACTTGTAAAAACTGAGCTTACCCTATGATCAGAGTAAGCTCAGTTCTTACATTTAAGATAGAGATGGATCTGAATGATAGTCTTTCATTTTGTCGATCATTTCTTGTGACGGTTGTTCCGTGAGTTTCGATACAACCATCATTGTAATGAGAGAAAGCGGAAGTGAAACGAGAATTTCGGAATTATATGGTAGTGTTAAAACGAAGAAACTGACAAAAAAACTAGTCGCTCCGACCACCAAACCTGCAATCGCACCGGTTCGATTTGCTCGCTTCCACCAGATACCAAGTACTAATGGACTAAACAACGCCGACACCATAAAACCTACAGCAGCCGTATATAAAACGATCAAAAAGGCAGGTGGATTTAACGTTAACAACATCACAACAATCCCAATCACCCATGTAAACATCATTGATACTCGTAAAATTTTCTTCTGACTTGCTTTTGGATTGATCACACCTTTATATAAGTCATAAGCAAAGGCACTACTAACCGCTAATAACAACGCATCTGTTGATGACATCACCGCTGCCATGATTCCAGCCGTAATAATTCCCATAACAACTGGACCAAAAAACTGATCAGCAATCAATAACATCCACATATCCGAAGCATGACTTTCTAATACAGACGTGCCTAACAAAGGGATAAATGGAACAATAATTAATGCTGCCCCCAGCATCAGTAATCCATAGATCAACATACTGATATTTAGCGATAATTTGGCAGAGCGCACATCAGTTGCGGTAAAAATTCTCATCACCAAATGAGGAGTAACACAAACTGCTGCCGCCCATGTTACAAATGCCCCAATATAAGCTGCAATTGGAACAGTCACTCCCACAGCTCCAAGTGCTGGGTTCTCGTTGGTAGCGCTTACAACAAACTCGGACCATGGCATTGGCAGGTTCGTTATCGCACCAAAAATTATAGCAGCAATTAAAAATACCATCATCGCACCTTGGAGGACATTCGTCCACGTAACTGCTAGCATCCCACCAAGTGAGACATAAAAGATAAATACGAGTACAATGATGATTAAACCCCATTCATAGGTAAGACCTGTCACATAAGATGCAATTAGGCCACCTGCTGTCATCTGTGACATTAAGTACATCGCTGAACCAATAATAATGACGATCGGAATAGCCATTTTAAAGAAGGCTCCCCCATAACGATCATTGATGAATTCAGATACAGTAAACTTTCGTGATTGCCGTAACGGCTTGGCGACTAATATACTCGAAATTGCAAACCCAACAATTGAACCGACCGTCATCCATGCTAAAAATGGAAAACCCAAGTTCCAAATGGTACCTGCTCCGGCCATAAATGAACCACCACTCCCGAGCGCAGCTAACATCGCTAGGGAATTAACGCCTGTGCCTATACTTCTACCTGCTACATAGTAGTCATCAACCCCCGAACCTGAGTTGGAAATTCGTCGTTGTGAATACAACCCTAACCCAATTAAAAACAGTAAGTAGATAATCATGATCGATAATTCAACGGTCTTCAACGCACACCACTTCCCTCCAATGTAATCGGTTTACGAGCCTTGAATCGTTGTCTCTTCGCTTTTGTTTCTGCCTTGATTTTTATCCATAATAATTAACAAAATCCCAACGATTGGAGCAAGCACATGCAACAAATAAGCAGCCCAAGCCACAAGCGTAATATTTAAGATTGTTATCTCATAACTCCAAGGCAGAAAAAAGATAATTGTATATAGTAAAATCCCAATGAGAAAGAAACAATCACGACGTGGAAGTGAAAACCATTGCTTATTTTTATTCATCCGTCTCTACCTCCCCTTATTGGTTAGAAGGTTCTTTTAATAATCGCCGTAAAACTTTTCCAGCACTAGTCGCTGGCAGACTCTCTCGAAACTCCACATAACGAGGATATTTATAGGCAGCCATTTTCTGTTTGGCCCACTCAATAATGTCATCTTCAGTCACGTTCTCTACATAGTCCTTGTTTGGTACAATGACCGCTTTAACACTCTCACCTCTTACTTCATCTGGGACGCCAATGACGGCTACTTGTGCAATTGCCGGATGATCCATCATTAGTGCTTCAACATCTTCTGGAAAGACACTATAACCAGAGCACTTGATCATCTCTTTCACTCGACCATTAAAATATAAAAATCCATCCTCACTGATGTGTCCGATATCACCGGTATACACCCAGCCCTCTCGCAATGTTTCTTTCGTTGCATCTGGCCGGTTCCAGTATCCCTTAAAAACCCCTGGATTTTTAATAACAATTTCACCGTGCTTTCCTGGAGGAAGACCTTCACCAGTATCAAGGTCAACAATCCGTAAATCTGTCTCATAGACCGGAATCCCACAGCTACCAAACTTTACACGATCAGGAGGCATAAATGTATCGCACGTATGTGTTTCACTTAATCCATAGGCTGCCTCATACATCTGGCATCCTCCTGTGACTTGTTTCCACTGTTCCGCTAACTCGGCAGTGACAGGCGTTCCAAAACTCGTTGCTAAATTCTTTCGCAATGAACTTAAGTTACGTTCTTTAATACCTGGAACATTCAGTAACCCGGCATTCATCGGTGCTATGCTGTGCCAAACACTCACTTGATACTGTTCAATTGCGGAAATCACTGTCTCTGGTTCAAAGCGAGTGAGCAGGACACACGGGGTATTTGAATAAACGGGAATATTGACACCCATGACCATCCCAGCAATATGACACAATGGCATAACGGCTAACCACCTGTCATCTCCTCTCACACCATTGACATGCACGGAGGCTGCTGTCTTAAATAAGGCATTCTCGTAGGTCAACATCGCTCCTTTCGGTCTCCCTGTTGTTCCTGATGTAAAGACCATTAATGCAACGTCGTCGATGTCGATTTGTTCATGGTTTGTTAGTGACTCGTAGTCTGATATGATTTTTTGAAAGTCGTACGTCTGTTCAGGAATAGATTTTTCTAACTTTAGTTCGGATGGAAGTGGTAATGTGGGTGTTGGAGGTAAATAATCGGCATAGTTGGTTGTAATGATTAACTCCAAAGTAGGTGCCTTATCCCTTAGGTTGATAATCATTGGCGATAATTCCTGGGCTGCAATCACCCCTCTTGCACCTATTTCATTGATTAAATATTCGAGTTCCGCTTCCTTATACATAGGGTTTAGAGGGCAAACAATTGCACCAATTTTTTGAACGGCATAATGCGAAATGACATACTGGGGGCAATTCTGCATGTATAAACCCATTCGATCGCCTTTTTGAATTCCCTGACTAACCAAAAATTGTGCCAGGCGGTCGGCTTGATCATCTAGCTCTTGCCATGTTACTTCCTTACCATAAAAAATATAGGCTATCTTATTTGGGGTTTGGCGAGCATTCTCTCGAACATATTCATGTAACGGCTTTTTTCCTAATCGGTACGTTAACTCTTTAGAAACTCCCGTTGGCCAGTTTTTCATCCATATTTTATCCACTTCAAATACCTCCTCGTCACAGAATCGTTTGTTAGAAACTAGTTGGCCAGTCAGCAAGTAAGCGTTCGCTTTTTGCCCCTTGGTTCATGCACGCATACTCAATCGTTTTACATAAAAACTTTCGTGTCTCCCTTGGATCAATGACATCATCAATCATGCCTTTTCCAGCGGCTTTGTATGGTGAACTATCTCCTCCCCATTTTTGTAAGAGTCGTTGCCTCTCTTCTTTTGGATTCTTCGCGTCCTTTAACTTACGTCCGTAGACGACATTGACCCCTACTTCTGGTCCGGTGAAATTAATTTCAGCAGTCGGCCAAGCAACGACAAAATCTCCCCCCATCGTCGGTCCGCACATGTTTCCATACGCTGCCCCTATACTTTTACGGATAATAACAGACACTTTTGGAACAGTCACTCTCGCCAATGCTTGATTCCAAACCATGATTTTACTCGGGACTCTTTTCTTCTCAGCTCCACTACTAACGCGAAACCCAGGAATATCATGTAAAAACACTATGGGAATATGGAATGAATCACAAAGGCAAATAAAGTCAGTGGCTTTATCACACTCATCAGGCCCGCTTGAGCCAGCAAATTTCATTGGCTGGTTGGCGATAATCCCTACAACTCTGCCATTTAATCTAGCAAGCACAGTGAGTAATGACTGACCGAACATCGGCTTCATCTCAAAAAACTCGCCATCATCTACTAGAACTTTAATAAGTTTCTTCATATCATACGCTCTCGTCCGCCTCGTTGGGACAATGTCAAGAACTTCATCAATGGAGCGGTCTGGACTATCACTTGTACCTTTGAGTGGCGGCTCTTCACCTGCATGAAGTGGCATATAGCTAAAGTACCTCTTCATCGCTTCGATCGCTTCTTCTTCTGTCTCAGATGTATGATCTATTTGCCCAGTCACTTCGGCATGAACTTGCCAGCCCCCTAATTCCTCAGGGGTTACCTTTTCACCGGTCGCAATTTCAAGCATTCTTGGTCCAGCTACTGCCATACAGCTCCCTTTCACTTGTGTCACAAAATCAGAGGAAACCGCCATCCATGTTGGTCCACCATAACTGTCACCTAAAATACTTGAAATCACCGGAACTTTTCTTCCAATAGTTAACCATTGGTTTGGAAACAATTTATCACTGAATCCATCAGAGCCCATTCCATCAGGCATTCGTAAACCGCCACCTTCTCCAAGGTGAAAAATCGGAAATCTCCGTTTCAACGCATACTCGTGTAATGTTTCAGACTTACGAATATGAACCGCGCCTTCAGTTCCTGCAAATACCGTTTTATCAATCGCCTCAACGGCTATAGGTCTACCACCCACCTTGCCAATTCCACAAATAATCCCATCTCCTGCGCTTTTCTCTTCTGCACCTGGGAAATCCGAGTGGGCAAGTTTCCCGATCTCAACAAAACTGCCTGGATCTAGTAATTTCTCAATTCTTTCTCTAGCTGTATAAAACCCTTTTTGGTGCAGCTGGTCTATCTTCTCTTTTCCACCCATCAGTTCCGCTCGTCGTCTCCGACTTTCTAGTTCTTCTATTAATTCACGCATAGTAATTTCTTCATCCATATCAATTCCCTCCCTTTTCCGTTTTGACGTTGTGCCATTTCCATTTGTTAATTACCTGCAATAAAATAGCAAATTGAAATCGAGGATGCTTTGTAATCCGCCATGGATCTTCAGGTGTCTTCGTTTTAAAGTCCGATAACAACTGCTGGACTTTTTCCTTTGAAGATGAGTTGTACTGAATGGACAAATAGGTGATCCCACCAAAGCGTTGTTTGGTTCCTAATAAAGAAGAGAACATCCGTGTCAAAGGATCAGCAGAAACATAAATAATTGAAATCGTGTAATCGCCCGTTGTAATTACCTTTTGACTGTGTTTAGCATCATACATATATACCGGTGGTTTTTCCTTCAATACGAAAGCTTCCCCCTGCTCCTCAAGAACCTTCTGGAACAACTGGGTTACACGCTTTTGTGAAAGACCAACATAAGCTTCCCACCTATTTTTATAAAAAGACAGCAAATATTTCCCCACCTTTTATAAGCTTATTGATTAAGCCCTTCAAATTGTAAAATCTTCTCTTTAATTTCATCTGGAATTGGTTGTGACCGGCCTTCTTTTGGGTTATAACTAACTTGAATCGCTTCAGCGGTTACAAGGACTTCCTCGTCTCTTGCAATGACAAACGAACAAGTTAAACTTTTTGTGCCGACATTGGTGACTCGGCAATAGACATGGAGAAGATCGTCAAGCCTAGCCGGACGAAAAAATTCAATCGTTATCTTTTTTAAAACGAGATCAAATATATTTTCCTCAGCAAGCTCAAGCCAGCGCTCACAAATTACGTTTCGAAAATATTCTGTAGCACAAACGTCCACATAAGTTGAATAGTGGGCATTGAAAACAATCTTTTGCCCGTCAATCTCTGAATAACGTACACGTATGGGATGATAAAACCGATAGTCTGATAGCATCTTATCTCTCCTTATCAGCTCGACTTTCCAACTCTTTTAATAATTGTTTCTTCAGCTTAAATTTTTCAATTTTGTTAGTTGGCGTTCGTGGCAAATCATCAATGAGGCGAAGATACTTTGGCTTCATAAAGGATGGAATGGTTCGCTCAACCCACTGTAGTAACTCATCTTGAGTAAGCCTTGTTTCCTTTGCGACAACAAAGACAGCAATCTCATCCTCATCCCCCTCATCAGCAGGAATCGGAAATGCGGCTGACATAGAAATTAATACATGCTGATTGATTACATCCTCTACTTGATAGGATGAAATATTCTCGCCTCTCCTTCTAATGACATCACCGAGCCGATCCACAAAATAAAAGATTCCATCATCATCTTTGGAACCAGCAGTTCTTCATGACTTTTACGGTTGCTTCTGGTTTATTAAAATATCGATCAAGAATAGTAGATGGGAAACGTGGTCGAAACGCGATTTCGCCAATTTCACCTGAAGGACAATGCTCATCATGTTCACCTAAAATGGTAGCCTCCAAGAAAGGTGAGGGTTTTCCCATATACCCTTTACGCAACGCCTTTCGTCCATCATTAACCGGTACACCTAACTGGTTGGCAATTTTTACAGTGTCTTTTCTTGAGTAGCCTTTATATAGCTCTACGGGAGTACCATGGCGCTCCTCCACCTCTTGAATAACACTTACAAAGCCATTTCCAGATTCTGTTTGACCAAAGCCGGCAAACACAAAATCAAATCCAAAGCGTTTAGCGACATCATGATGATACTCTGGAAGTGGCTGCATATAGACTTTATTTAATGTATTTTCACGATCATACGGCGATTCCTTTGCCTTCATTAACCACGGAATCATGACATCTAATAAAATCGCATTCGTTGCTCCACTCTTTCTAATTCGATCCCAAAACTGTTGCGGGCTAAACTTATCCCAAACAGCTACCGTACAGCCGACATAGGCAGCTCGCGCTACGAGTGCAAACGCACCACCGACATGATAGAGAGGTAGGTCATTATAAATGACATCCTTTTCATTATTAAATTTCCTAAAATAATAGGTGTAGGCGTTCATCCATCGATAGGATTGAACAACTCCTTTTGCTGGCCCTGTTGTTCCTGATGTGTAAATAATATTAGCTGTATCATGATAATAAATTGTTGTATTAAGGTTTTTTGTAGCACCTTCAAAAAGTTCATAAAAAGAAATTTCATTAAATGACTGATCAAGGCCTATGTCCATGACTTCTTCAGAAAAATCATGTTCTTCTGGTTTAGCTGTCCGGACAACAATATTCGTTGTTGATATCTCGCCTTTAATTTCATTTAACCTCGGAACAAGTTTCCGTTCTGTAATTAGCATCACTGGGTCAGTATCATTGATTTGGTATGAAAGTAATCTACCTTTGTAATTAAAGTTTATCGGGCAAAAAACAGCCCCTACCTTCCAGATCGCAAACATGGATAATGTAGTGATCAATGGGTGATATAAAAATACAGAAATCCGATCCCCTTTTTTAATCCCCCTCTGTTTTAAAGAGTGAGCGATCTGGTTTGTCAGCTCATTAAAGGTTTTATACGAAAACTTTTTATCATCTTCCCCATAATAAAAGAACGTCTTCTCACCATTGACCTTCGCGAAATATTCCAGTTGTTTGGGTATTAGCTCCTGGTCAGTGTTTAAAACTCTCTGAACGTCTTCAACATCTCTCATCACAAGTCACCTCTAAATAGGTTTTCATTTAGCCCTTAGTCAACACTCATGTCTGTTACGGTCTCATCGTATGACTAGTCCTTCCTAACTGTTGCGGTAGCAATCGATACGCATCATCTACCCACTCACAGAGCAGTGGTCTTGTTTCCCTTGGGTCAATGATCTCCTCAATCCCAAAGGCTTCAGCGGTTAACAACGGGGAGCGAATTTGTTCCATTTTTGCGGTTAACTCTTCTAATAGTTGCTGCGGGTTTTCACTCTCTTCAAGCTGTCGTCGGTACGCCACCTGGATACCTCCCTCAATCGGTAGCGACCCCCAATCTCCTGATGGCCAAGCATAGCGTAAATTGAGGCCGTGTCCATTAGACATTCCTGCCCCACCTACACCAAACACACGACGAAGTATGATCTCAATCATTGGAACAGTCGCTTGGTATATCGCAGCAATCGCGCGGACGCCTTTTCGAATCGTTCCTTTCTTTTCAGCACCTAATCCAATGGCCATCCCTGGTTGATCGACGAGATTAACAATCGGTAAATGGAACGTTTCGCATAAATCGACAAACCGTTCGATCTTCTCACAACTCTCAGCTGTTAACCCTCCACCACCAACAAATGGATCAGGGGCTAAAAAACCAACAGGGTGTCCATCTAAGCGGGCCAAGCCCGTGACTGTCCCACCCCCGTAGTAACGCCCGATCTCAAAAATGGATGTTTGATCAAAAATAAGTGGTAAAATTTCTCTTATTTTATAAGGGCGCCGACGATTTCGAGGGATTGCTTCAAGTAAACGTTCTTCTTTGCGATATCGATCATCATTTGATTTCTGTACAGGCGGAAGTTCCCATACATTTGGCGGCAAATATGATAAAAACGCTTTCATTTGCTCAAATGCTTCATCCTCAGAGCTTGCAACATTATCGATCGCCCCACTTGAACGATGGACTTTAACCCCACCTAACTGTTCTTTTGTCAAATCTTCACCAACACCGTATTTCACTACAGGTGGTCCGGCAACAAATAATTGGGCTGTTTCCGCGACCATCACCGAAAAGTGAGAAGCAGTGACCCGAGCAGCACCAAGTCCTGCGACTGAACCTAAGCAAGCCGAGACGACAGGGACGGTACCCATGTTCTTAACGACATAATCCCAAGCAGGATTAACAGGTACATACGTATGACCCATCTCCTCTAACTGTTTAACACTCCCTCCTCCACCAGTGCCATCAACGAGCCGAATCATCGGTAGTTGCAAATCGTGGGCCATCCGCTCAGCATACTCCTGCTTTCCTCGGACCGCACCATCAGATGCACCACCCCGCACTGTAAAGTCATCAGCTCCAACAACGACTTTTCGACCATTCACTCGGCCTGTACCTGTTAGAAAGTTTCCAGGTGTAAAATCAACTAACTGTCCGTCTTCATCGTATACCCCTCGGCCAGCAATAGCCCCTGCTTCGTGAAAGGTATTTTCATCAAGTAGACGATCGATTCGTTCTCTGACTGTGTACTTTCCTTTCGAACGGTGTCTCTCTATCCGTTCAAATCCTCCCATTTGTCTCGCTAATTCTTTTCTTCGTTCCAATTCTTCAAGCTCACGTTTCCAGCTCATCCTCTACCTCCAATCAACTTTTAATCTCCTATTCCAACTCGATGATGGCTTCACCTTCATCAACAAAGTCACCCTCATTGATTAATATTGATGTAATCGTTCCGCCTTCTTGCGCCTCGATTGGAATTTCCATTTTCATTGACTCTAGAATAATGACCTCTTGTCCTTCATCCACCTCTTCACCTACTGCGACATTAATTTTCCATACATTCCCCGCCATATTTGTCGAAATTGTCTTCACTTAAATTCCTCCTCTTCAATGCTCGATCTTTAACTAACTGGTTAGTATTCAAATACTACAAGATTACTGAATTTTTAGATTATTTAACCTAGTCTTTCACGTAGTTACATTCATCCTTATGTAAAAAATCTTTCAATATACCAAACAATTACTCTTGAAACATAGCAAAATCCCCCTACACAATCTTCTACACGTACAACCACATGTAAAACCATTGTATAAGAGGATCCTTATCTATTAACCTAGTATCATTAACAGCACGGTAAGTGTCACCACACTAATTAATGTCGTGATCAAGGTAATACTAGACACAAGTTTTGGTTCCGAATCAAACTGAACCGCATACATGACAATTGTTGCTGCTGATGGCATTGCCGCGGATACAATTAACACTTTTGCAAGTAATGGATCTAACGGTAACATTAATGTAATCGCATAAGCAATCGCCGGTGAAGCAAACAACCGTGCAATCACACCGAAGGAAACCTTTTCCCAATCAAAATTCCCCCATTTGATTAATGCCAACTGCATCCCTAAAATAATCATCACCGTTGGGATCGTTGCTTCTGCAATAATATCAACCGTCATAAACAAGTTTTCAGGAATTCCAACTGGCGTCGCTTTCATCAAGAGTGCAACGATTACCGCATACGTCGCTGGCATCTTAAATACCGCTCGAATTGCTAATGCAATCCCAGCACCACCTCGAGCAGCATAATAAACGCCAAAAAAGTTCATGATTATCGATTGCAAAACCATAAATGATACCGCAAAGTCAAACCCAGCAGTCCCATAGGCGAATAAAATAATCGGAGCCCCGTAATTGCCTGAATTCATAAAGGCTGTCGATAATATTAAACCGTCTTCAACTTTAGGTGGATAACGCCGAATCATCACATACATTTTATTAATTACGATCATCGCAAATAATAAAAGCGCTGAAAAAACAACCATATAGACATATTGGATATCAATCTCTGCCGTATAAAACGTACGTAACACTAAACATGGCATCATGACATAAATGGCAACCGTAGAAACCGGTTTTATGTCGATCTTTTTCCATTTCTGTACGAGAAATCCAATGAAAAAGACGAGTAAAACCGGTAACACGACTTCTATAAATATATTCATTTATTTAAACGTGACCTTACTTGAGGCAGCGTTTGTTCTACCATTCAGCAACGCTACCGTCCTTATGACGCCATACTGGATTCTTCCATTGATGTCCTTGTTCTGCCATTTTACGTACATGTGCCTCGTTAATTGATACGCCAAGCCCTGGACCTTGTGGGATATCTACATATCCATTTTTATATTCAAAGACAGAAGGATCTTCTAAATAATCAAGTAAATCGCTTCCTTGATTATAATGAATGCCTAAGCTTTGTTCCTGGATAAATGCGTTATGTGCCGTAGCGTCTACCTGCAGGCATGAAGCGAGTGCAATTGGTCCAAGTGGACAATGTGGTGCTGCCGCAACATCATAGGCTTCTGCCATCGAGATGATCTTTTTAGACTCAGTAATTCCACCTGCATGTGATAAATCCGGTTGGATAATGTCTACGTAGCCATCCTGAAGTAATGATTTAAAATCCCAGCGTGAATACATACGCTCACCCGTTGCAATCGGAATATGCGTATGGTTTGCAATCTCCCGTAATGCCTCATTGTTTTCAGGTAGTACAGGCTCTTCAATAAACATTGGGCGAAATGGCTCCAACTCTTTCGCTAGAATCTTTGCCATTGGTTTATGTACACGTCCGTGAAAATCAATTCCGATCCCAACATCATCACCAACTGCTTCACGTACAGCTGCAATCCGTTCAACCGTTTCATCGATTTTTACATACGAATCAATATACTGTAATTCTTCTGTTCCATTCATTTTCACCGCTGTAAACCCAAGGTCAACAACCTCTTTTGCTGCACGACCTACATCGCTCGGACGATCACCACCGATCCAAGAATATACACGAATACTGTCACGGCAAGGACCACCTAATAATTGATGAACCGGGGCATTATAAAACTTTCCTTTAATATCCCAAAGCGCTTGATCAATCCCCGCAATCGCACTCATTAAGATTGGGCCACCACGATAGAAACCTGCGCGATAGAGCGTATTCCAATGATCTTCAATACGAAGTGGATCTGCTCCGATTAAGTAATCACTTAACTCTTCGACAGCTGCTTTGACGGAATGGGCTCTTCCTTCAATTACAGGCTCTCCCCAACCCGTAATTCCCTCATCGGTTTCCACTTTTAAGAAACACCAACGTGGTGGAACAATAAAGCATTCTAATGATGTAATTTTCATGACAATGTCCTCCAGTCATAGATTTGAATTGTGAAATGCATTGATGCAATTCCTAGTATAACAAACTGTAACCGCAACCAATATTGTTTTTACCATCACCAATTACAACACTATTTTATTATAGGATAAAAAATTTCTCATTAATATATCTAAACGAAAAAATTTTTCTTCTTATAAGAACGTTTTTCTTTTATACTTAATGTAAACAAGAAACATACTTAAGGAGGAAGATGATGGCAACTATAGGAATTATCAACACGAGTCTTGTTACAATCGCTGTAAATGAAATCATCAGCTCACTAATCACTAAAACTGATGCTAGTAGTGACCAATTAGTCGGTATTGAAATTGATGCTAGCAGTCATACACTTACAAAAAAAGTGCTAAATGAAAAAAGTAAAACGACACCACAGAACCAAGAAATTGCACAGTTACGCTACTCATCCATTGATGAGAACAATCAAACGGCTATTGCAGAACAAATAGATCAGTATGATGCCCTCTTAATCATCACTGAAAAAGACGATATATTTGAAGCATTTGAACAAAAAAACAAAGTCATGTACATACAAACATCAATGTTCAATGATATCGAAGGCTCAGATCACTCGGTTGGTTTCGACTCAGCACTCAACGCACTTACAACAAATATTTTACAAATAAAGGATACCGCAGTTTCAATGATATATCAAAACCCGCGTCTGTTTTGTATCCAAATTCCAGGTACAGCAAAAAATCAGCTTCTCTATGATACAGCCCTTGCTGTCGACGGTACTGTGATGATTGATGAGCACGATGAGATCGCTTACGAACAATTACGTTCTTCAATTCTATCCAAATATGAACAAGGGATAACGTACTCATTTGTGCTCACTAATCATTCGGTTGACCCTTCAATCATTGAACAGAAACTCAATCGTATAGTGGAACTCGATTTTAAACACGTTCAATTTGATGAAGCACAATGCATGGGTCCTTATCCAACGGCTGTTGATAAAATTTTAGCAAGAAAAATAACCAATACAATCACGGATTGGTGCCAACAAACGAACACCTCTAGTCGCTTGCTTATTAAAGAAGATCAAGCCATTGTGACCACAGCGAGCTCGGCATCCTAAAACGTTTCATTAATGCATTTCCTCTCTAAAGCGGCGTGAGTAAGCACCTTCTTTGCCACACTACTCTTATCGCGTACTCACCCACTTGAGAAGCCCAAAAAAGACATGACCCTTTAAACCGAGGGGCATGTCTTTTTTCTACTGATTACTTATGTCAGATAATCGACAACCGCTTCAAGTGCTTGTTCACTATCCTCGCCAACAACACGAACCGTGATCGTATCGCCGTTTTGAAGATTCAATGTAATCAACCCTAAGAAGCTCTTCAAATTTATTTCAATCGGATTGCCGCGAACAATTTTTTTCAAAAAGATCTGCGACTGAAATGGTTGGATTTTCTTACTTAAATCAATAATCGTTTGGTCTTCACTAATGTTTACAGTAATTTCTCTTGTACTTCCATTGCTCATTCTTAATCCCACCTTCATATCATCATTCTACCATTTATGCCTACTACCTACTATACCCATTTTATTAGCCACTTAATGACACTAAGAACAAGGTCAATTGTGGAATAAAGATAATCACGAGTAATGTCAGTAACATGGCAACGAAGAATGGAACAATCGCTTTTGAAATCGCTTCGATCGATAAGCCGGAAATACCGGAACCGACGAAGAGGTTCACCCCAAGCGGTGGTGTAATAAAGCCGATCGCTAGGTTAATAATCATAATGATCCCAAAGTGAATCGGGTCATAACCAATATTAACGGCAATTGGTAGTAAAATTGGCGTTAATATAATGATCGCTGCCAATGTATCCATGAAACAACCAACAATTAACAGTAAGACCGTGATCAATAAGATAATTACAATTGGATTTTCTGAAATCGCCATCATCGCTTCTGCAACTTGGTTTGGGATTTGTTCGACTGTAAGCAAGCGTCCAAACGCTGTTGCACTTCCGACAATGACTAATACAGTTGCTGTAGTTAAAGCCGCATCCGCAAACACTTTTGGTAAATCACGAATTTTTAATTCGCGGTACAGAAGTAAGCCGGCAAGTAGCCCGTAGACAACCGCAATAACAGCGGCTTCTGTTGGGGTAAAGATCCCACCGTAGATCCCACCTAAAATAATAACTGGGATGAGGAGCGCCCATTTTGCCTCCCATGACGCTTCTAAAAAGCCTTTGAATGTTGTTTTTTCACCGTTACCTTTGTAGCCTTTTTTGCGGGAATAAATGTAAGACCAAACCATTAAACCAACAGCGACTAAGATCCCGGGAATAATCCCACCGATAAACATATTTCCGATCGACGCGCTGCCTACAACCCCATAAATAACCATCGGAATACTTGGTGGTATGATTACACCTAGTGAACCAGCTGCCGCGACAACCGCTGTCGCAAACTTTTTATCATATCCTTGACGAACCATCGCTGGAATCATAATCCCACCGATCGCCGCTACCGTTGCCGGTGCTGACCCTGAGATCGCCGCAAAGAACATACATGTAATAATTGTCGCAATCGCAAAACCACCCGTTTTGTTTCCGACAATACTATTGGCCACTCGGAACAACCGATCCGAGATTCCACCTTTCCCCATGATCTCGCCCGCTAAAATGAAGAACGGAACAGCCATTAAAGGGAACGAGTCAATCGATGTGACTAATCCTTGTGCTAAAAATTCGAGTGGTAATGAACCTGAATAAACAATTGCCACGAGACTCGCAAGTCCGAGAGCGATACCAATTGGAACGCTTAGTAATAGAAAAAGTGCAAAGCTTCCAAATAATACTGCTGTAACCATGTCGTTTCCCCCTATTTCTTATTCGTTACTTCCTGCTGTCCGTCTTCGACGGCTTCGGCTTCTTTTTCAAGAGCTATCTCTTGTTCGGTCTTGACTTCAAACGTTTCTTTTCCAAGCAAGGCTTTCACTTGCTTAATTAACTGTTGAATAATCCGGATCGCTGTAAGTCCCATTCCGATTGGTGTTGCCATATAGACGAGCCCCATTGGGATTTTCAAAGCTGGTGATTGTTGTCCCCATCCAAGGAGCTGTTCAGCAATGC